>JAGQQB010000127.1 GCA_020426425.1 Planctomycetaceae bacterium
AATATGGTCGAACGCCTTGCGGAAGACCTCGTTGCCGGCGGTATCTCTGGCGATGGATAACGCCTCCAGAATCGGCACCCCGGAGGCGATCAATGTGCCGAGGGTTCGACAACACCTCGCTGTGGTCGATTTGGAGATGATTTTTCCGAGGATGGGTATCTTGAGTGAGATCCGGTCGACGATGTAGGCCCCGGTTCTGTTCTTGCGGACAATCTTAACGAACAGCCACACACTGAAGGGGATCACGGGAATCAGGAACCAGTAGCTCACGACCATGTCGGACATGTCGATGAGCATCTGGGTGATGCCGGGGAGTTCCACGCCGAAGCCAAGGAAGATGTCCTTAAACTTTGGAATAATCCAGTACATGATGAAGCCGACGATCCCGGTGGCGACCGTGATGACCGCACAGGGATAGATCATGGCTCCCTGGACTTTCCGCTTCAGGCTCATCGCCCGTTCTTTGAACTCGGCCAGACGCTGGAGAATGATTTCCAGCGCACCCCCGGCCTCACCGGCCTTGACCATGTTCACGTACAAATTGTCGAACGCCTTGGGCTGTTTCGCCATGGCTTCCGACAGGGTGTTCCCGGATTCAATATCTTCGATCACGCCGATCAGCGAGTTCTTAAGCGGTCCTGGCTTTTCCTGGGTTTCCAGAATGCGGAGGCTACGGAGAATTGGCAGACCGGCATCTTGCAGCGTGGAGAGCTGTCGCGTGAATGCGGTGAGTTTTTTGCTGCTCACGCCCCCCATGGAGAAGGTGGTCTTTTTGCGGGGACCGGTGGCGGCCGCCTGCTTCTTCTCTTCCTTCTTCTTGACGACCTTTTCGGAGATGCGGGTAACAAAGAACCCTTTCTCCCGGATCATCTGCTGCGCATCCTGTTCAGAATCCGCCTCGATCTGATCTTTGATCTCGAGGCCGGTCTGGTTGTCCATGGCCTCGTATTGATAGGTTGGCATCGCAGTTCTCCCGTTCGGGAAGGCAGGATGTGTGGGGGCATCCCGGTGAAGGTTCCGAAGACCTTCTGATTACGTTGAACTCAGTCCATTCGCTAGTCGAGATCTTCCATCACGGTTTCGCGAACCACTTCGTCGATGGTGGTAACGCCATCGAAAATTAGTTTCAGTCCTGCTTCTCGCAGCGTGGTCATTCCCTGGCTGCGGGCGAGGTTTCGCATTTCGTCGACGCTGGCATCGGACGAGATCATGTCGCGGATGTCGTCGTTGACTTCCAGCAGTTCATAAATTCCAGTCCGGCCTTTGTAGCCAGCGTTATTGCATCGCTGACAACCTTTGCCGTAGTAAAACTTGTAGCGCCGTGCCTGTTCGATCGGGAGTTGCAGTTCGAGCAGCAGTTCGTCGCTCGGTTCAAACTCAGTCCGGCATTCCACGCAGATGCGGCGCACGAGCCGCTGTGCCTGCACCGCTTCGACAGTGGCGGTAATGAGGAAGGGCGGCACCCCCATGTCACGCAGTCGGGTGACGGCGCTGGGAGCATCGTTCGTGTGCAGCGTGCTGAACACGAGGTGTCCGGTCAGGGCGCTTTGCACAGCGATTTCGGCGGTTTCGTAGTCGCGAATCTCACCGACGAGGATCTTGTCGGGATCGTGACGCAGGATCGATCGCAGGGCTGCGGCGAAGGTGACACCGATATCGGAGTTGATTGGCACCTGGATCAGTCCATCGATGTCGTATTCGATGGGATCTTCGGTGGTGATGAGCTTGGTTTCGATGTCGTTGAGTTCATTGAGTGCGGAATACAGTGTGGTCGTCTTGCCGCTGCCGGTCGGGCCGGTCACCAGAACGATGCCGTTGGGGCGCTTGATGATCTCACGGAAACGCGACAGCGTCGCCGGGTCCATCCCGATCTTGCCCAAGTCAAGCTGCACGACGGTGCGGTCCAGTACCCGCATAACCACCGATTCGCCGAACATGGTCGGCAACACGCTCACGCGGAGGTCGACGGGGTTCCCGCCGACGTTGAGTTCGATGCGACCATCCTGTGGCATGCGGCGTTCGGCAATGTCGAGATTCGCCATCACCTTGATACGGCTAACGATCGCCGCAGCGAGGTGCCGCGGTGGCGGCACCATTTCGTACAGCACGCCATCGGCCCGGACGCGAATTTTGAATTCTTCCTCGAACGGCTCGAAGTGAATATCGCTCGCCTGATCCTTGATGGCGAGTAGCATCACCATGTTGAGCAATTTGCGGATGGGATGCGAATTCGAGATTTCGTCATCAGCCCCGAGTTCGATTGGCCCCATCTTGACGTTGAGCGCCTTGGTCCCGATCTCCAGCCCTTCAAGCTGGTCCATCAGATTTTCCATGTCGTCTTCTTTGGCCGCGTAGAAGCGGGTAATCGCTTCTTCGACTTCAGCCAGAGTGGAGACGGCTCCCCGAACTTCGTAGCCCAGGAAGTTTCGCAGGTCATCCAGCGCCGCGAGGTTCTGGGGATCGGCCATGGCCACGGTGAGGATGTTATCCTTCAACGAGACGGGCATGATCTTGTAGACGCTGGCCATCGTTTCGGGAACAAGTTCCAGCACCTTGGGAGGGATGGCTGTTTCGGACAGATTGACGACCGGCATGCCGAATTGCTCGGCCAGCGCCTCGGTGACCTGCGGCGCGGAGACCAGCCCCATGCGAATGGCGACCTGGCCAATCACCTCACCCGGACTCTGACGCTGCTCTTCGAGCACATCCCAGAGCTGATCCTCGGTGAGGTAACCAAGGTCGACCAGAATCTGTCCAAGCTTTCGCTGGGCCATTCAAAACTCCTCAGGCAAACGTCCTGTTGCCAAGGTCAAAACTGTCGCGATCAAACGGTCACAATTAACCAAACTGTCGAAATCGAGTGTTGCTACTGTCAAACGGTCTGGAGGCGAAGGTTGCATCCTTTGTTGCGATTGATCCTCGGTCGCCTGTCCGACTCAAGTCGCAACCGGAGGCACGGCTTAGTAATCGTCGTCGTCATCTTCGTCTTCATCGTCGTCATCGAAGACTCCCTTCTTGGCGTTCAAGATGCGTGTCTTGAGTTCGCCGGGGTTATTCGACTTGCGGATCACGTCGTCTTCTTCGCAGAGCTGCTTGCGCCACAGGTCAAACAGGGCGTCGTCGAGCAGTTGCATCCCGTGCTTCCGGCCCGTTTGCACAGCCGAGTTAATACGGAATGTCTTGCCTTCACGAATCAGGTTGGCGATCGCGGAGGTGACCACCAGCATTTCGTACGCGGCGACCAGCCCCTTGGGCTTACGCGGCAACAGCGCCTGACTGAGAATACCAATAATGGCCGCCGCCAGCTGGGTCCGAATCTGTTCCTGCTGGTTGGTGGGAAACACGTCGATAATTCGGTCGACAGTGCCTTGTGCCCCGGTGGTGTGCAGCGTCCCGAACACAACGTGCCCCGTTTCCGCCGCTGTAATGGCCGACGAAATTGTTTCCAGGTCACGCATTTCGCCGACGAGAATTGCGTCCGGGTCCATACGTAGCGCGCGTCGCAGCGCTTCTGGGAAGTCGGGCACATCGACGCCCACTTCGCGCTGATTGATCGTCGACTTCTTGTGGTTGTGGTAATACTCGATTGGGTCTTCGAGCGTGATAATATGGTGGTCGAGATGCTCGTTCATCCAGTTGATCATGCTCGCCAGCGATGTCGTCTTGCCCGAACCGGTCGGTCCGGTCACCAGGAATAGACCGCGCGGTCGCTGAATCAACTGCTCACAAACTGGTGGCAACCCAAGCTGCTGAAACGTCAAGAACTCGTTCGGCACGCGCCGCAGCACCATGCCAATGTGCCCACGCTGCTTAAACACAGCGACACGGAAGCGGGCCTTGTCACCAAACGCGAAGCCAAAGTCCGTCCCGCCGCGCTCCTGGAGTTCCTGTTGATTCCGCTCTGGCGTGATGCTCTTCATCAAAGCCACGGTGTCGTCCGCTTCGAGCGACTTCGTTTCCAGCCGGATCATGTGGCCGCCGGATCGCACCACGGGCGGTTGCCCGGTGGTGATATGCAAGTCGCTCACCTTCTCGCGGACCACAGTCTCGAGCAGCTTGTCAATCTGAACGCGTTGATCGCCTGCGGCCATTCAAACCTCAAAACCAATTTTGCTTAACTCACGAGTGGACGAGCAGAGGTGACGGAACAAATCGAACAGGCACGAATTCAACGAGCATGGAAAAAGATGGCTTGAATCAGGCCAGAACGGCTGTGCTGATATTTCATCGTTGGTTGATGGGACATGATGTGTCAAATCAACATTGCCTTAAACCTGCAGTGAGGCGAATCTCTCGATCATGAGACAATGTCCCGCCGCATGCACCAATTCGACAGCACCGGAACCCAAAACGCGCCATCACATGACCACACCCTCTAGTGACCTCCACTGCTCAACTTGTACGCTTCCGTAAGCGTAGTAATCCCCTCCATTGCCTTTTCGACGGCATCCTCAACAAGTGTTTTCATGCCGAACAAACGAGCCTGTCGGCGGATGTTCTGGGCCGGTTCACTACGAAACGCCATGTCTCGCAGTGTGGAATTCATCATCATCAGCTCGAACACAGCCTTCCGGCCCCGATAGCCGGTATGCTGACAATTCTTGCAACCTTTGCCCCGCCGCCAGTTGGCATCGGGGTACTGATCAGGATTGATATCGAAGAGATCCAACTCGCCCTGCTCGGGCGTGCAGGTCTCCCCGCACTTCGGGCAGACGACCCGGACCAGGCGCTGCGCCATGACCGCCATGAGGCTCGATGCGACCAGGAATGGCTGTACACCCATATCGATCAGTCGCGTAATGGAACCGGGCGCGTCGTTCGTGTGAAGCGTACTGAATACCAGGTGTCCAGTCAAAGAAGCCTGGATAGCCATTTCGGCTGTCTCTGTGTCTCGGATTTCGCCCACCAGGATCACATTCGGGGCTTGTCGCAACATCGCGCGGATAATGCGGGCAAAGTCGAGACCGATTGAGTGCCGCACTTCGCACTGGTTGATGCCCGGCAACATGTACTCGACCGGGTCTTCCGCTGTGATTAGTTTCCGGTCCGGCCGATTCAGTTCACCTAAAGCACTGTACAGGGTGGTCGTCTTGCCGCTTCCGGTCGGACCTGTCACCAGAAAGATGCCGTTGGGACGCCGGATGATCGTTTGGAACTTCCGGTAGTTCTCCTCGCTAAAACCGAGGTTCCGAATCCCGATCTTGATGTTGTCGCGGTCCAGAATACGCATCACGATCGCCTGGCCGTGGTTGGTCGGGAGCACGCTCACCCGCAAGTCGAGATCCTTGCCCCCCACCCGGGTCTTGATTCGACCGTCCTGGGGACGGCGCTTTTCGGCAATATCGATACGACCCATCACTTTGATACGAGACGTAATCGCCGCCAGCAACCTGCGCGGCGGACTGTCACGCTCCACCAGCACCCCATCGATGCGGTAGCGAATCCGAATCCGATCTTCGAACGGCTCGATGTGAATGTCGCTGGCCCGCATGTTGACCGCTTCGGTCACAATGAGATTGACCAATCGGACGATGGGAGACTTCTCTTCGTCCGCCTGTGCGGCAGCCGCCTCGTTCATCTCCGTTTCCGTAAAATCAATTTGAGTTTCGGTAAACTCCGAGAGCATCGAGTCGACCGACTCGGTTTCGGTCTGCCCGTAGTGGCGATTGACCGCTGTGTTGATCTGTTCCTTGTCCGCCATCACTAGATCGATTTCGCGATTCAGAATGAATCGCAGTTTCTCGACCAGTTCGAAGTTCATCGGGTCGGTGACGGCGACAGTCAGCTTCTCGCCATCGAACAGAATCGGGCAGCAATTGTTTTCACGCGCAACCGACTCTGGCACGCACTCAATCGCGGAGTGGGCGATTTCCATGTTCTCCAGGTCGACCGCCTTGAAGCCGAATGCAGCCGACTTCCCCTGCATAATGCGGTCAGCCGGCACGTATTCCAGCCGGACGAGGGCATCTTCGGTCGCAATGCCCATGCTGATGCCCATGCCCTCAGCTTCGGTCAACTGATCGATGCTGATGGTTCCGTCATCCACGAACTGCATGAGCCATTTAGCGGGTGCCATATGCAACCTCGGCGTTGGGAGTGCGAAGGGTGATGCTGCGAAGTGCAGGGGAAATGGTTTTGAGAGTGCTCGTCCAATCCTCAGACGGAGCCCCCTTGGGGAAGTCATCGGCCGAATGGCGTGCAAACTCTCCAAATCAACTCTAACTCGTGTCGAGTCCTAGGAAAAGGGCACCACGTGAATCGCCATTGTGAATTCGCCTTCCCTTAACACCCCCGCAGTATTCGCAGGCAGCATGAACCGGTAACTCCTTACCGTCGGACGCCTCACCCATGTCCAGGGTCGGGGAACATTCGGTGACGCTTGAAACCGGCTCCCCAAACCAGCGACACTACAGATCCAGGGATGTAGTCAGAGAATGAATCGGCGCCAGTCGGATTCAATTCGTGCAACCCGATCCTTGTTGTCAATCGTTGTCGGTATGGCCAAGAAACTCACCGTCGTCATTTCCCAGGGGCAGAGCAAGAACCCTCGCCAGCGTTCGCTGGAGGAGGAGATCGCCGCGCGTCTGGTGATTGCCGGACAAGTCGAGGTGTCGCTCGTTCCGCATCTTTACGACATGGGGGCCGATCACACCGGACTGCTGTTCCTGCGCGGCGTGCCGGGGCCACTGGTCGTCCTCTCGTGGATTTACCCCCGTGCCGCACGCTGGGTGCTTGATCGACAAGGGGTAAAGGGGCGCGAAGGGGTTTCCCTACTGCGTGGTGAAGACGAAGAGTTCGATCCCGAGTCACTCCCAGAACCGACCGGCATCGGTTCCGTCGCCCCGCCATCGAGGAGGCTGTACTGCATCGACCTCCGCGTCGCTCAGTCGGCTGACGAAGTCCTCCAGGAGATCGACCGCATCGCCCGCGAGCAGTCGGAACAGGTGGTGGAGCTGATGTCCTGGATCGGTGGTGATCCTCAGCCACAGCAGCTGGAACGGTACCTCGCCCAACCCGCCGCTGAGCCGAACTCACTGCCGATCCTGCCAACGCCGCAAGACAGCGAACCTCCCAAGCGCCGCTGGTATCCGGTGATCGATTACGACCGCTGCACGAATTGCATGGAGTGCATCGACTTCTGCTTGTTCGGCGTTTACGGCGTCGATACGCTCGACCGCATCCTGGTCGAGGCCCAAGACAACTGCAAGAAAGGTTGCCCCGCCTGCAGTCGCGTCTGTCCCGAGAACGCGATCATGTTTCCGCAACACAAGACCCCTGCCATTGCCGGGGCCGATGGCGAAGTCGCCGGTCTAAAGATCGACCTGACGCAACTCTTCGGCGGTGGCGGTGAGAAAGACGCCCTGGAAATGGCGATCGCCGAACGAGACGCCGAACTCGTCAACGATGGCCGCGAAGCGGTCGGTGCCAGTGTCGGCATTCCCAAGCGCCAGGCCGGTGCCGCTTCCCGACCCAAAGACGAACTCGACGACCTGATGGACGGCTTGGACGCGCTGGAGTTTTAGGGGCGACCAACTCTCACACCGCCCTGCCCTCCGAGGCGACAGAACATTACGAAGTCAACGAACCATCACTGAAAACTACCTACAGCGTCCTAAGAACTCGACATCATGCAACGCCCGCACGCTCCTCAGTCCCTGCCCGATCCCACCCGACTCACCACCACCGGCTGGCATTCGCTGCACGTCTATTACACCGTCAATGCCGGAGAACTCTCCGCACTTTCGCCGGAAGAACGGCAACAGGGAGCGGCAGACGTGATCGCGGCGCTTGACCCCAACGGTCCCGACGCCCCGCTGAAAATGCAGTGTTGTGCGGTTTCCGGACATCGCGCAGACCTCGGGGTCATCATGTTTGATCCCGATCCGCTCAAGATCGACCGCATTCATCAGCGCATCCGCGCGTCGGCACTTGGACCAGCGCTCGAAGCGACCTATTCATTCGTTTCGCTCACCGAAATCTCCGAGTACGTTCCCACGGTCGAGCAGTACGCCGAACGGCTCCAGCAGGAAGGGACCGCGCCCGACGATCCCGCGTTCCAGGCGAAGGTCAACGCGTACGAACAGCGGCTGCCGATGATGAACAAGCAACGGATCTATCCGGAAATGCCCGAATGGCCCGTGGTCTGCTTTTACCCGATGAACAAGAGCCGCGTTCCCGGCGCGAACTGGTACTTGCTCCCCTTCAGTGAACGCTCGCGACTGATGGCCGAGCATGCGACCTCGGGCATCAAATTCGCCGGCAAGGTCTCGCAGGTGATCACCGCCTCGACCGGCATGGACGACTGGGAATGGGGCGTCACCCTGTGGAGCCGGGCGCCGGAGTACATTAAGGAAATCGTCTACACGATGCGGTTCGACCAGGCATCTGCCGAGTATGGCGAGTTCGGCGAGTTCTACGTCGGCTATGTCATGTCGGCGGAAGAGGTCCTCAAGCATCTGCTCATTCTCAACTGAAACAGAAGATCTCAACTGCATTAAACGAGACGCAACCGCGGTCACCATGACCCCGTTTCATCTCCCAGCAACACAACTCTCCTCCTCTACGAACTTCCTCTCTCAAAGGAACCACTCTCATGAAATACGGTATGAACCTCCTGCTGTGGACCGCCGCTGTCGACGAGTCCCACTTCTCGCTGCTCGAACAGATCAAGGGCTGGGGCTACGATGGGGTCGAATTGCCGGTCTTTGACATGAATCTGGAGACGTTCCAGAAGGTCGGGGCCAAGCTCGACGAACTCGGTCTGGGACGCACGGCGGTCACCGTCTGCACGAAGGAAGAGAACCCCATCGATCCTGATCCGGCCATTCGCGCCGCAGGGTTAGCCCGGTTGAAGAAGGCGACGGACATGGTCGCTGCCGCAGGCGGCACACATCTGCTCGGTCCCATCCATTCCGCCCTCGGAGAGTTCTCTGGTCAAGGTCGCACCGAGGACGAGTGGAATTGGGCCAAGGAAGTCCTCGCCCAGGCAGCGGATTACGCCCAGCAGCAAAACGTGACCCTCGTAGTCGAATACCTCAACCGCTTCGAGTGCTACTTCCTCAACTGCGCCGCCGATGCCGCTCAGTTCTGCCGGGAAGTGAATCATCCCAACCTGAAGATGATG
>JAGQQB010000128.1 GCA_020426425.1 Planctomycetaceae bacterium
GCGATTGGGTACGAAATCCGATCGATGCGTTCATCCTGACGCGACTCGAATCCAACGATTTGACGCCTGCTGTGCCAGCGGACCGGGCGACGCTCGTCCGCCGTGTGTACTACGACCTGTTGGGACTTCCCCCCACGCCCGAGCAGGTATCGGCGTTCGTCAGCGATGATCGGCCCGAAGCCTACACGGAACTGGTCGATTCGCTGCTCGCCTCACCCCACTACGGTGAACACTGGGCACGCTACTGGCTGGATGTCGTCCGCTACGCCGAGAGCAATAGCTTTGAGCGTGACAATCCCAAGCCGTTCGTGTGGCGGTATCGGGACTATGTGATCGACGCTTTCAATAGCGATTTGCCGTACGACCAGTTCATTCTTGAGCAGCTCGCGGGAGACGAACTCGAAAACGTCACGAAGCAGTCGATCATCGCCACGGGCTATTATCGCCTGGGAGCCTGGGACGACGAACCGGCCGATCCGCTCCAGGCACGGTACGACGAACTTGACGACATCATCACAACCACCGGCCAGGGCTTCCTTGGCCTCACGATGAATTGTGCCCGCTGCCACGAGCACAAACTCGATCCGATTCCGCAGGCGGACTACTACAGGTTGCTGGCGTTCTTCAACAATACTGAGCGTTACGGCGTGCGGGGTGATGATTCTGTCCGGGAACGATCCATCCGCAGCATCGCCACTGCTGAGGAAAAAGCCGCATTCGAGTCGGAACTGTCGCAGTACAACACGCGACTGGAACAACTTCGCAAACAGCTCGACGAGGTCGAGGATCGCGTCCGACCGCATCTGGTCGGCGGTGAACTCGACGACTTCAAGCGAGACTCCGTCCGTCGTCGCGTCTTGGAAACGAAGGTTGGCGAACACTTGACCCGGGCCGAGTTCAACACGTATTCGCAGATTCGTAAGGAATGGACCGACCTGCGGAATCGTCCCCCGCGTAGTGCCGATCAGGCGCTGGCGATTACCGAACGGCGGGGCGAACCGGAAGCAACACGCATCCTCGCACGTGGTAATCCACATGTCCCCAGCGACGAAGTTCAGCCCGGCTTCCCAGAAGTGTTGGGCATGGAGACTCCGGAGATCACTCCACTGGCCGATGGCTCCAGTTCCGGACGCCGCCGCGTGCTGGCCAACTGGATCGCCTCGCCGGAAAATCCGTTGACCGCTCGCGTCATGGTCAATCGACTCTGGCAGGGGCACTTTGGTCGCGGAATCGTGCGATCGACGAACAACTTTGGACTGCAGGGAGATCGCCCCACGCACCCCGAGTTGCTGGACTGGCTGGCTGCGGAATTTGTCGAGCACGGTTGGAGTCTCAAGCATCTGCATCGCCTGATCCTGCATTCCAACGCGTATCAGATGTCATCGACCGGGAATTCGCAGGCGCTGGCCCAGGATCCTCAGAACGACTTGTTCTGGCGGTTCGACATGCGGCGACTGCGTGCAGAGGAGATTCGCGATTCGATTCTTGCCGTCAATGGAGCGCTCAATCTTGACAAGATGTACGGCCCCAGCATGTATCCCCTCATCCCCGCCGAGGTCATGGCCGGACAGTCGCGACCGGGACACAACTGGGAAAACTCGCCGTTGGAAGAACGGATGCGGCGGAGCATCTACATTCACATCAAGCGGTCGCTCACGGTTCCGCTGCTGGCTGCGTTCGATGTCGCCGATACCGACTTCACTTGCCCGGTTCGTTTCGCCACCACTCAGCCGACTCAGGCACTGGGGATGCTCAACAGCGAGTTCCTCAACGAACAGGCGCGAGTCTTTGCTGAGTTCCTTAAGGAACACGCAGGTGCCGATGTTGCCGTCCAGGTGCGGTTAGCGCTGCGGCGAACGATGCAACACGAACCAGAGGCCGAAGACGTCGAACGCGGCCTGTCGTTGATCGAAACGTTACAGCAGGATCACGGCCAGAACGCGGATCAGGCCCTGCAGCATTTCTGCCTGTTGGCACTGAATCTGAACGAGTTTGTGTATCTGGACTGAGAATTTGCCTGCCAAAAGCGTACAGATGACCTCCGGATCGATGCCCTGACGGACTCCACTGAACAGGACTTCCGCACTCGTTCCTCAAGCGATCTGCTCGCCCGTGTCGATGTCATTCTGGCGGTACGCGTGTTGTGCGGCATCCTGCCGTATTCTCAAGCCTCCCCTGGCCTCTCCAAACCTCCCTTGGACAGAGTCCGGGGAGTTGGTCTAGAATCCGGGGCTGTGCAATCCCGCATGGATGGTTCTCAGGTCCACAAGGTGACCCGATGAAGAAATTGTTGCCCGGAATGTTCCCGCTCGCGCTCCTTGGTCTGGCGCTCTCGTTCGGATGGGTGGTCGGCATCTCCGCCGCCCATGCCCAGGACGAAGAAACCTACGAGTTGATGCGCGTGTTCGTCGACACGTTCGAGGAAATCGACCGCAACTACGTGACCGATGTCGATCGTCGGGAACTGATCGAAGCGGCGATTCGCGGCATGCTTGCGGAACTTGACCCTTACTCCGACTTCATCAGTCCGGAAGATCTGGACAACTTTAACGAAGCAGTCGAACAGGAATTCGGTGGCGTTGGCATTCGGGTCAACTTCAATCGTGCCGAACGGGCCATTGAAGTGATGACCCCCATCCCGGGCAGCCCGGCCTACAAAGCTGGGATTCAAGCCGGTGACCGCGTCGTTGGCATTGAAGGCAAAGCGGTCAAAGACTTCGAGCACGACCGTGAAATTGACACGGCGGTGAAGATGCTCCGTGGTGCGCCGGGCGAAGAAGTTACGGTCACTGTTCAGCGCAAGGACAGCGAAAAGACAGACGACATCAAGCTCGTCCGCGAGTTGATCCAGCTGGACACTGTGCTCGGCTATAAGCACAACGACGATGGTTCCTGGAACTTCTTCTATGACGACGAACAGAAGATCGGCTACCTGCGGCTGACGCACTTCACTCGTCGCAGCGCCGATGAAGTCCGGGCCGCCGTCAAGCAGCAACTTCGCGACGGGATGCAAGCGCTTGTGCTCGATCTGCGATTCAACCCTGGCGGCCTGCTGCAGGCCGCCGTTGAAATCTGCGACATGTTCCTTGAAGACGGGGTCATCGTCAGCACCGAAGGCCGCAACAGTCGCCCGCGCAACTGGACCGCCAAACGCTTTGGCACCTTCGAACAATTCCCCATGGCGATTCTCGTCAATCGCTACAGTGCATCGGCAAGCGAGATCGTCAGCGCCTGTCTGCAGGATCACGACCGGGCCGTTGTGGTGGGCGAACGTTCGTGGGGAAAAGGGAGCGTGCAAAATGTGACTGAACTGGAAGATGGCAAGAGCGCCCTGAAGCTCACCACGGCCGCCTACCATCGCCCCAGCGGGAAGAACATCCACCGCAGTCCCAAGGCGACCGAAGCGGATGAATGGGGTGTGACCCCCAACGATGGCTACAAACTCGAGTTCTCGTTCGAACAGCTTCGCGACTTCCAGCGTGACCGACGCGAACGCGACATCTTGGGGCGGACCGAACCCTACCAGAGCGAGTTCAAAGACTCACAACTGGAAAAGGCGGTCGAGTACGTTCGCGAACAACTTGCGGGCGAGACCAAGCCTGAGCAACCTCAAGCCAAGCCGAAGGAAGAGGAAAAGAAGGCAGCCTTCCGTCTCCCGCTCTTCCCGGTTCAGCGCCGTAACGTAGGTTAGACGGCATGCCGGCTCCGCTGCTCTTGGCGCTCGAATCATCGTGCGATGAAACCGCCGCCGCCGTCATTGACGCCGACCTGAACGTACTCAGCAGCGTGGTCGCGTCGCAGGACGATTTGCATCAGCAGTTCGGCGGCGTGGTCCCCGAGATCGCGTCCCGGGCGCATGTCCGCAATCTGCTTCCGGTACTCGATGCCGCACTGGAGCGCGCCAACGTCTCGCTCCTGGACCTCAGTGCAATCGCGGTGATGACGCAACCCGGTCTCGTCGGGTCGCTCCTTGTCGGTCTCACCGCCGCGAAAACGCTCGCCATGGTGCTCGACGTCCCGCTGATCGCGGTCAACCACATCGAAGCCCATTTGTACGCTTGTCGCATGGCCGCCGGTCGCGAAGTCTTCCCCGCGATTGGGCTCGTTGTCAGTGGTGGGCACACGAATTTATACGACTGCCAGAGCGCGATCGAGTTCGAACTGATCGGCTCGACGATTGATGATGCCGCTGGCGAAGCTTTCGACAAAGTCGCCACGCTTCTGGGATTGGAGTACCCTGGCGGACCAGCCATTCAGAGGATCGCGGCGACCGGCAATCCCCGAGCGTTTGATTTCCCGCGTTCGTTCCTCAAGGACGATCGCCTCGATTTCAGCTTTAGCGGTATTAAGACGGCAGTCCGCTACACGGCGCTGGGGCAACCCGGCTCGAAGCAGCCGCCTCCGCAACTCGACGCACGACGCGTTGCCGACATCGCCGCGAGTTTCCAGGAAGCTGTCGCCGACATTCTCGTCGCCAAATGTCGCCAGGCACTGCAGCGGTACGATCGCCGATCCCTCTGCCTGGGCGGGGGCGTGGCCGCAAACGGTCGCTTCCGCGAACGACTCGACGACTTACGACGGGAGGGGATCGATGTCCACATCGCTCCGGTGAATCTTTGCACCGATAACGCCGCGATGGGCGCCATTGCCTGGGAACTCTACCGAGCCGGCCGCTTCGCTGACCTCGACGTCGACGTCGTCCCCGGATTGGTTCGCATGCAGCGCTGACAAACTGGACGTCTGTCGCGTCCAATGTCTACTTCTTCCGCTGAGGCTTCGGATCCAGATTCGCATCCAGGTCTTCCGTCGTCAGCGATGACTGCACTCCCTCAGCAGGGACGTCCGTCTTGGCCACCCACAGCAGCGAATTGAGAATCGTTTTGCGGAAGTCGTCATTCGCCCAGTTGTCGTGGAAGTGACCGCCTGTGAAGCCGAAGCCGCGACCGCCATCGGCCCGTTCCACGGCCCACAGCATTGCTTCCGCCCGACCTTTGTCCGCCTGAATGTGAGGGTATGGGCCCTTGGGGTACACGTACGGACCATCACGGACTTCATCGGATGGAGTGGCAACCAGGATCGGCTGAAACGTGACTCCGTCTGCTTCCGCCGGAACATTGCCGGGAATGTTGGCGACGAACCGCATGTTGAAGTACCACTCATCCTTGATCTGAAACGGCTGCACACCGCGCGTGATCGGATGCTCGGGCAATACAGAAAACTCCGGTTCCCAAATCGGATTGCAGGAGAAGGAGTTTTCGTAGTACCCCCCGATCCAGCGACGGAACTGCGGTCCCGCCTGATCCTTGATCACCTCGACACCATAGTGCATGCAGCCAATGCCGACTCCATTGGCAACCCATTCGTCAATCATTTTCAGTCTGCGTCCGTTCTCCTGCACCACCTCATGCTTGCCACCACCATCCATGTAGAAGACCACGGCAGCTGCCCCATCGAAGATCGCTTCATTCTCCGGCCAACCATTGAGGACGACATCTACCTGGATCCCCGGCTGCGACTTCAGGCACTTCGCCAGCAACTGCACCCCGGCATTGAACTCGTGCATGCGGGGAGGATGCGATGGCTTTCCCGCGACAATCACCAATCGCGGCACCGCATCAGCGGCCCAGGCGAGGGTGGCGGGCAACAATGCGAGCAACACAGTGAGTAAACAGCGACGGAGCATCAGATCACCTGCAGGAACAGTGTGCGAACGGAACTTGTGCCTGCAGGATACTCAGCGGTCCGGTCCTCGGAAACTGTGGACGTGATTGAGGCATGCTCGTGGCGCGTCCGATGAAAGGGTGGAACACGCAGGGGGAAGTCCATTGCCCCTCAACGAAATCCCCCTGCTAGATTGCGTCTGACAGGGGTGTTTCGTGAGAGAGTTGAAGAGAATTTGCTATTCCGCCCGAACCTGAATCTTCCTCGGTTCTGTCCGTGGTGTACGTGGCAAGCGAACTTCGAGCACGCCGTTCTGCAGCTTGGCGGCAATCCCGTCGTGGTTCACATCATCGCTCAGGATGAAGGACCGTAAGAAGTCGCCATGCTGATACTCCTGATGCACGAGCGAATCGTCGTCGGGCACGGCGGGTTGGCAGCGGCCAAACAATGTCAGCCGATTGTCCTGAATCTGCAGATCGACGCCATCGGCGGTAACGCCCGGCAAGTCGGCGAGCAGCACCAGTCCATCTTCGGTTTCGTAGATGTCGATCGGCGGCGTTCGCAACCAGCGCTGTGGATCGGTTGCTTTGGAGCCAGCAACTGGTCCGTTGCCATTGGTCGCTGCAACGTTGCTTGCGGTTTCGCGGGAAGTCTCATTCATGAGTCACCTCCGTTGTCTGATGCCACTTCGTGAGGGGGAGCGACCTGAGCTGCAGTCGCGGCCCCAGGCTGTTCCAGAATGCTAATCTTTCGCGGCTGCGCTGTCGGCACCTTGGGAAGATGCAGCTTGAGCAAGCCGTTGGCCATCTCCGCCTGAATCCCATCGTCACGCACGCGGTCCGGCAGGGCGATCGAACGTTCCCAGGTTCCATGCAGCCGTTCACTGCGGCGATACTTCTCTTCCGCCACATGCGGCTGCGGCGCTCGGGTGAACTTCAGCGTCAACGCCCCGTTGGCCAAGCTAATCTCGAGGTCTTCCGCCTGCACTCCAGGCAACTCCGCGACGAGCAAGTACTCCGTCTCCGATTCATACATGTTCAGCGCCGGGAACGGCCGGCCCAAACGCGGCCCATAGCTCGACTGGTCAATCCGCCGCAACCAGCGGTCCATTTCCCGCTCAAGGTCTCGAAACGCTTCCAGGGCACTGCCCCAACGAAACACAGCCATGGTCGTCCCTCCTTTAGTTACCAAGAGACCAGGTCATTGGGATAACGACTCAGCAGTTGGCGTGCCGAAGCGGAGGGGTATTGCCGTCTAATGGTTGCAACACATGATGAATAAGATGGTTACAATCAGGAGCCATTTTCGCGGCCAGTCGCCCTGCAGTCGAGTTTGCTGCCAGACTGACAGCCGCCCCCGCAAGCAACGCGACCGTCATAACGACAGACACTGGTAAATCGCAGCCATCGCCGGAGTCAGCTTCGATGAACATTGCGTGCCTGTGCGACACGCGGCGCCCGCATTCGGATGGTTCTTGGGGCTGTCATTCGGTGCATGGAGCAGTGTTGTTCCGTGGCTTCGGGATGAGTTCCCTCAGGAATCGCGCTCAGGGCGCGGGAAACGCACTTCCCCATCGACTAGCGTATGCCGCACGCGACCGGTAACGGTCTTCCCGTGGTAGGGCGTATTGCGACTGCGAGAGGCGAATTGCTGGGCGTTGACGGTCCAACGCTCGGTCGGATCGAACACGACCACATCGGCAGGAGCACCAACCGTGAGGGTCCCTGCATCGAGGCCAAGCAGCTGTGCGGGGCCGATGGTCAGTTTGGAGATCAATTCCGGCCATGTGAGTGCGCCGGAGTCGATCAACGCCTCAATGCAAATCGGCAGCAGCGTTTCCAGGCCGATAATGCCCGCTGGCGCCTGATCGAATTCCCGTTCTTTCTTCTCCTGCGCCCAAGGCTGATGATCCGAGGCGATGATGCCGATCGTTCCATCTTTCAGGCCGGCAATCAGCGCCTGACGATGTTCCCCGGTCCGCAGCGGCGGATCGACTTTCAAATGCGTGTCGAACTCCGAGAGCATATCGTCGGTCATCAGCAGATGATGCGGCGTGACATCGGCGGTCACATTCAGTCCGCGCGCCTGGGCTTGTCGAACTTCATCGACGCTGCGCAGCGAAGACAGGCACATCAAGTGGATGCGTCCCCCGGTACTTTCCACCAGGGCGATATCGCGCCGCACCATGATCTCTTCCGCCGCCGCTGGAATTCCTCGCAAGCCCAGCAGCGTCGACACATAGCCTTCGTGCATCACACCACCGGCAGAGAGTTCCCGCACCTGGGGCTGATGCAGCAGCGGCCGGGTCCACATACTCGTGTACTGCAGCGCGCGGCGCATGATTTCGGCGTTGGCGATCGCCTGTTTCCCTTCGGAGAACCCAACCGCACCACCATGAATCAGCTGACCGATTTCCGCTAACTCTTCCCCTTTGAGCCCTTTAGTAACGGCTCCCAGCGGGAACACGCGGCAGCCATCGGCTCGTTTACTCTGACGAATGACGAACTCCGCCGCAGCCCGGGTGTCGATCGGAGGTTCGGTGTCGGGCAGACACGCGACCGTGGTGAAGCCTCCCGCGATGGCCGACCGTGATCCGGTGCTGATGGTTTCATCTTCTTCGCTTCCCGGCTCTCGGAAGGCGACGTGGCAATCGATGAATCCAGGACTGACGATGCAGTCGGTCGCGTCGAGCCGCAGATCAGCATGAGTCCCCGGCGCGGTTCCAATCGCCGACACTCTGCCATCCACGATGAGCACATCGCAGGTCCGATCGAGACCGCTGGCCGGATCGATCACCCGACCTCCTTGAATCAAGAGCGAACTCACGCGCGACGTTCCTTTGCATACTTGGCCAGTAGATACAGGCAACTCATCCGTACAAACAAGCCGTTGGTGACCTGATGCAGAATCTGAGAGTGTGGTCCATCAGCGACATCCGGAGTGATTTCGACGCCCCGATTGATTGGTCCCGGCGCCAGGATGAGCACATCCTTCTTGGCGCGACGAATCCGGTCACGATTCATCCCGAACAGATGGGCGTACTCGGCGATCGACGGAAAGAACGCCCCGCGCTGCCGCTCGAACTGCACGCGCAGCAGGTTGATTACGTCCGACTCTTCCAGTACTTCATCGAGCTTATGGGCAACTTCAACACCAAGCTGTTCAATGTGTGGCGGGATGAGGGTCGGTGGACCACAGACGATCACCCGAGCGCCAAGCTTCTTCAGTCCCCAGATGTTCGAACGAGCGACACGACTATGCTTGATGTCGCCGACCAGCGTAATCGTCTTGCCAGTCAAATCGTGTAGACGTTCACGCACCGTGAAGATGTCGAGCAGTCCCTGCGTCGGATGCTCATGCGTTCCATCTCCTGCGTTGAGGACGCCGCAGTCTAGGTATTTCGAGAGCAGCAGCGGTGCCCCGGCGGAACTGTGTCG
>JAGQQB010000129.1 GCA_020426425.1 Planctomycetaceae bacterium
ATTCTGACTCGCTGCTTGGCTCTCGCCCCCAGCAACCCATTGAAGAACCAGATCAGGCGCACGCCGGAGTGTGATCGAGGGACATTTTCAAAGGCTCCACAGACCATTGATCCCTCGCTGACGCTTCGGGCTTCCTGTGCAACGGACTGCGCCCTCGTTCCTCACGCCTGGCCCCTCGTCCCTAGCCCCCAAAACTCGTATTGAGGCAGTTTGGGTAGCGCTCGTATACTCCCGGGCATTGTCGGGGGTTGTGTTTGTCCCGAGGGTCAGACTCAGGCGAGTTCTGGTTGCCGGAACAGACACCACAACGGCCCCCTCACACTGAAGATGTTGAGCTATCCGCACTGCGTCGGCTGCTTTGGTTGAGACGCGTAAGATCATCGAAGCGCCACGGATGGTTCAGGACCCAGGAGGGATTGTTCCGATGAAATTGCAAGGGATTGCCTGCTTGCTGGCACTGACGGGCCTTGTCAGCCTGACACATACGGCGTCGGCCCAGACGACCGTCGACCCGAACCTGCTGCCGTACCGCGTTCCGAACGAACAGCTACGGGGCAAGATCACACTGATTGGCTCCAACACCATGGCCCAGGTGGCCGCCGTTTGGGGTGATAACTTCCGTCGCCTGAACCCCGGCGTGGAAATCGACATTCAGATCAAAGGGGCCGTAAACGCCGTCCCGTCAGTGATGAGTGGTGAAGCGACGTTCGGCATGATGAGCCGACCGATCACTCAGGAAGAAGTGATTGCCTTCAACGAAAAGTTTGGTTACGCCCCGACCGTGCTGACACCCAGCCTGGAACCGATCGCAATCTATGTCCACAAGGACAATCCAGTGCAGTCGCTGACGCTGGCTCAAGTCGATCAGATTTACTCGACCTCGCTGCGTCGTGGTGCCAAGCAAACAGCCATGACCTGGGGTGATGTCGGAGCCACCGGCCAGTGGGCTCAAGTGGCGATCAAGCCGCTGGGACGATCCGACACGACCGGTTCTCAGGTCTTCATCCAGCAGGCTGTACTGGGTGGTGGGACGTTCCGCGATGACCTGGTCAACATTGAGAACAACCTGGATCTGGTGAAGCAGGTGGGTGCCGATCAACGGGCCATTGGTTTCGCTGGGTCCATGTTCGAGATCCCCGAAGCCCGCGCAGTGAAAATTGCCTGGCGCGATGGAGATGCCGCGTTCGACGTCCACACCGCTGGCTATCCTCTCGTGCGTCCGCTGCAGTTGGTCGTGAATCACGCTCCTCAGAAGGAGATGACGCCTGTGGAACGAGAGTTCCTCAAGTACGTGTTCAGCCGTCAGGGACAGGAAGCCGTGCACATTGCCGGATTCATTTCCGTTCCCGCCCGTCCCGCCGAAGTTGCTCTGCAGGCGGTGGAAATTAAGACTCTGAACTAGGCCACTACTCACCAACTCTCTCTTTCCCACTCACTCGGCAAATCGGATGCCGAGATCACACTGCAGGAGGCAGTCATGAAACGGACTTCACACTGGGTTGCGGTCTTCTCCGTAGCCTCGACGCTGGTCGGCCTGTCCACCGCACAGGCGATCGATCCGGTCAACACCGGGAATACGAACAGTACCATTCCTCAGGGTCAGTACTCTGGCAGCCTGACGGTCGATCCTTACGCCACCAACCCCATGGGGGGCGCATTCCAGGATCCGTTCTTCAATCCGAACGGATACTTTGATCCGCGACCGCAGGTCCCGGGGCAGTCGGGAACCACCGGCACAACGCCCAACTATGGCAGCGTCTTCACGCCGAATCCGGTACCGACACAACCATCGACCGTTACCGTCCCGAACCCGAATCCGAACCAGTACTCGACCGATCCTCGCTTGAGCCGTGATCGGATTGACACGCGAATCGCCCCCGAAACTCCGGCCGGTCCGACCTCGCGCCGCTGGCGACTAGGAGTCTACTCCAAGGACAGCGACACCGGGGTCCGCATTGTGCAGGTGGTGCCCAACTCGGCGGCCTCCCGCGCCCGCCTGGAAGCCGAAGACGTCATCGTTTCCGTCAATGGCTATCAGGTCGGCTACGTGAATGGAGCCCTGTACGACTGCAGTACGGAGTTCGAACGCCGGGCCGACAAGGATGGCTGGGTTTCGTTGCTGGTCCAGAACAATCGGGATCGTTCCCTGGTGAATGTTCCGCTGCAGTTGGAGTCGCGACTGCAGAAAATCCAAGGGACCCTGGGACTCGATCCGCGCAACTTGCCACGTGACTCTGTTGTGCAAGTGGAACTGCGTGAAATTGTCCGCCCCGAAGCTCCACCCGTAACTCTGGCAAACACCTACGTTGAAGATCGCCGGACGTATCCTCTGCCATTCGAGATCGAGTTTGATCCGATGCAGATCGACTCCCGCCGGACCTACGTCGTCACCGCTAAGGTGACCAAGGCGGACCGCGTGCTGTATGAAACCCGGCAGAACTACCAGGTGCTCGCGCCTGGTCAGCCGAAGCAGGTGGCCCTGGCATTGGAACAGGTGCAGACGCCGATCAACCCGAATCCTGGTCCAAGGACGCCACTGGATCGCAATCAGCAGATGGCACAGATCCGACAGTGGTTCAACAGCTACCTTGGTCGGACTCCCACCGATCGTGAACTGACGCTTTGGATGCAGGCGCTCGATAGTGGCTATTCCTTGCCTGACGTGCAGGTGGAACTGCTCAGCAACAATCAGCTGTTCAACCAGTGCAATCGCGACAAGGAAAACTACATCCGCCGGATTCACGAATTCATGATTGGTCGCGGTCCAACTCCAGAGGAAATGTCCTACTGGATGTCGCGCTACGATGAATCGGGCGGCTTGCGTCGCGACTTTGCTCGTGAATTCCAGGAAGCGGTCAGCGCCCGGTAGTCGGGCTTCCAAACCGATGTCTCGAATCATATCAGCCCGGGTCCCCCCGGGCTGATGTCGTTTGCAGGGAACCACAGTGTCGGGCAGACTGATGGAGTCCTCTCCCCCCATCATGGATCAACCTCATTACGGAAAGCATCCTCATGACACCCCAAGAAGCCATTGCCCATTCCATTGCCAGTTGCCAGATGGTGGTCGACTATTACCTCGCGGACCTGACCGAAGAGGAAACGCTGCATCGTCCTGGTCCGGGACTCAACCACATCCGCTGGCAGATGGGGCACCTCATCGCGTCTGAGAACCGATTCATGGAGCTGGCATTCCCCGGCAGCATGCCCAATTTGCCTGAGGGACTCGCCGAGCGGTACACCAAGGAGACGTCCGATTGCGACGATGCCGCGCAGTTCGACTCGTTCGCAGACCTAAAGCGGCTCGCGACCGAACAACGGACGGCAACACTCCAAACACTGGCCAATTGCTCATCCGACCGACTCTCGCAAGAAACGGGAATCGAGTACGCCCCCAAGGTTGTCGACTTGTTCGTACTGACAGGCACACATGCCCTGATGCACGCCGGCCAATGGGCGGTCATTCGCCGTCAACTGGGTCGGCCTCCGCTGTTCTAGTCTGAAATGGGGAATAGGTGGACATCAGGATCACGGCAGACTGCCCCCCCTTCGACCTCCAACACCTCAACGTTCAACGTGAGGCGCAGCCTCCTCAACGCTCGGTGTGGTGCACACGAAATCAACCCCTGATGGCAATCCTGGCCATCAGGGGTTGTGGCGTCTCGCGTCTGGCGTGGGCCTCCATGCCCAGACGCATCACAGGTGGTGAATCAAGACCGTGGGGAACAATCCGATCGTCGTGGTCGACTATTCCTCGGTCGCGTGACTGCCGGGAGCAGAGGTGAAGGTCTCCATCGTCTCCACACTCGTGAACAGATAGAGCCGTCCCTGATACCAGGCCGCGTAATCGAGCGAGCCTTCGACTTCCTCGCCGGTAAGCGCGAGATGGATCACATCGTTCCCACGGGCCGCCGGGGCATACCGCATCGGATCATCCAGGAATTTCTGCAACGAAGCTTCGTTGGAGAAGCTGTATAGTCGCCCATTGAATAGCGCACTGAACTCCTCCTTGGCGTCCCGCAAGTCCCGGTCATCCCGCAATGCGACTGCACAGAACCCCTTGAGACCTTTGCCTGAACGACTGCGAATCCGATCGAGACGAGAGTCGGTCGAGCTGGTTTGCTGAGTTTGTGACGGCGATGGCTGAACCTCGGGAGTCTCCGTCTGCGGAGTCTGAGTCCGTGGCGCTGGCTCCACTGACTGAGTTGCCTGCTGCTCCGGCTGCGGCATCTCCGGGGTCGTTGTCGTCGGAAACGCCGGGGCAAGTCGATCGGTCGATGCCGCCGTCATCGGAAACGGAGCGGGCTCGCCATCGGCTGACGACAACGCTGGCTGTTCTCCGGCAGGAGTTGGTGGCAGCGTTGGTGCCGACTCTTCCGCCAGCGTCCAGTTCTCGATGTCGGCCGGTGGCTGAGGGGCCACCGGAGTCTCTGTTCCCGCATCAGTCGGCACGGCATTATTGGCCGTCGGGCTGGCCGCAGCGGTGAACGGTTCCTCGTCGAGTGCCAATCCCGAGTACGGCTGCTGAATCTCTTCGACTGGCATGAGTTGAACATCGTCCGGGAACGCATTTGCCAGAGGATCGTCAGCTGGCAACTGAGGCTCCACCGTCAACGGTGCTGCCGCTTGAACCGATGGCTTTCCGGCAGGATCTGGATTAAGCAACAAATCCATGTCCTCTTCGATTTCCACAGTTGCCGTGGTGTCCGAAGAGATCGCGGTGTCCAGCGGTGCCGGCGCCGTCAGTTCAGGAACGAGCCCCGCATCACCAAGATCGATCCCGGCAACCTTGGGTGGTGAGGCCGGAGCCGGAGTGATTTGCGGAACCAACAGATCCTGCGACGTGACCTGTGGTGTCACCTGCGGCGCGACGACCTGTGACCGTACATCGGATCCCCCATCGACTGGTGGGGGGACCAGCAAGCCAACGCCGCCGGAGTTGCTCGACATGGTCACATCCGGAACCATCAGCGTCCCCGCATCGTTGTATGCAGGAGGAATCACAATGGAGCCCGAGGCATCGTTCCCCCCGGCGGGCACCTGAATCGAGGGCGAGGTCGCCACCACATTCTCATTCCACTGGGGCGGAATCAGCACGTCGTTGGAGCCACTTCTGGATTGAGCCGGTTGCTGCGCGGTCTGCGCTGGCTGTGCGGCAGGTCCCCGAGGATAGCGCATTCCAGGATCCTGAGGCGGAGCCGCTGGCGCGTTGTCGCGACGAAAACCGCGGAAGATGCGCGAGAACAACCCCGGCTTGTCGTTCGCTTCCACATACTGCATCTGTTCCGCCTGCTGCTGAGCCTGGGGCGTGGCGGTCGGCTGCAGATATTGCGGATGCACAACTCCGGTTCCGGCAGCGGCGCCATCGTTCTCCAGGTACTGACGCAACATCTCTTGATCGTTCAATGGTCGTGCTGTGTGCTGCACTGGCAAGAGACGCGGCTGAAACCGTGCTGGCTGCTGACCAAACGAGCGGCTGCTCAAAATCGGTGGCGCGAGCAAACTCGCCCCCAGGACCGAAGCAAGTGCTGCGCGGCGCATCAGAGATCGGGACTTTAGAAGGAACATTCTCCGCTCCTGTCATCACAAGTGTTCACTGGTGGAGACTCGCCCGGCGATTCCCCTCGAGAAGCAACTCTGAGCGTCACGATTGCAGTAGCGTTATCAGCCGCATCGGTTCGTCGTCGCCAGATGCGTTCTGACCACGACTGCGATAGACTGGGACCACTCATGTTGCCTGAGGAACCAGGATCACAACAGTCGACACCATGCAGGTGGGGTTCGGTTGAGTTCAACGGTTCCACGAGTGGTATCGACCCACCTTGCGCGGTGGATTCACAATCCAACCGTTCGTTACGCGTGATTCGACCGCGAGAATGCTGGTGACATGAGCATCTGGAATATCCCGCAAATTCACACCAGACCCTCCAGCTTCACATGGCCGCAACGGATACCACTGTCGACGCGTCCGACGCCCGCACCATCATTATTCAGCAGCAGCCCCGAGGAAGCTGGTTTCCCTGGGTGCTGGCTCTTCTACTGCTGATGGCACTGGGCCTCTCGCTGTTGATCAACATGGCCCAGTTGGGAGCCTCGCTGGTGGAGGCGAAGGAGGGCCCTCAGGAGACGTTCCACTCCGGATCGAAAACTGCGTCCCGCAAGATCGCACGCATCGCACTCGACTTCACCATCATGCCCCCCTACACCGACCGGTTGATGCAACAATTGGAGCAGGTGCGGACCAGTGATGATGTTGCGGGCCTGCTCCTGGTGATCGACAGCCCGGGTGGCCTCGTCTCCGACAGTCATCGCATCTACGACAAGCTGCGAGAGATTCAGCAGACGAAGCCGGTCTACGTTGCCATGCAGGGGATCTGCGCGTCCGGCGGGTACTACATCGCGATGGGGGCCGGAGCCGACGGGCTGGTGTTTGCCGAACCAACCACCTGGACCGGATCGATCGGAGTGATCATCCCCCGGTATGACGCGTCACCATTGGGAGAAAAAGTCGGCGTGCGAGCGGACTCCATTGTGACAGGCCCCTTCAAGGACACGCTGAACCCGCTCAAGGAACTGACCGAGAAGGAACGTGAACTCTGGCAGGCGATCGCCGATGAAGCCCTCGACCGGTTCGTACATGTAATCGACGAAGGACGCGGCACCCTCGATGAAGCCGCCGTACGAGCCTTGGCCACCGGTCAGGTCTACACCGCCGATCAAGCATTACAGCACCAGTTGATTGATAAAATCGGCTACGAATCCGACGCCCTCGACGCACTGCAAGAGAAATTGGGAGGCGGCGCATTCCAGGTGGTCAAATACGAATTCGATCCCACACTGGCCGAAGCATTACTCGGTCCCCAGGCACAAGTCCCAGCAGTCGATCCGCTGAGCCGCATTCTGGGTTCGAATACGCCACGCGCGATGTATCTCTTTGGCTGGCAGTAGCCATCCGCACGCTTAGGGCCGTCGGCGGATCATCGGCTTCCGCAAGAGCGCACGCGCGCCCAGTAGGGCCGCTTCTGTCCAGCGTCGCAGGTCATGTGCAACCAACTTACGCAGTGTGGCACGCACATTGCAATTCTTACTTCGCGGTGCGAGTTCGCTTGTCCTGACTGACGCAGCCCCGGCCTGGAGCCGATGGTCAGCCAAGACGCGACACCAACACCACAACCATGACATATCCCTCAGCGCTCAAAGAGGTTAAGAATGCGTCTCCAAGTAATTCGAGGACTCGTCCTGGCAGGATTGTGTAGCCTGTTGTGCCCCCAAGTCGGCTTTGCCGATGACGCCACACCCGCTGCTGTAGCGGCTCCAGACTCTGGAAACGTCGCCTGGATGCTCACGTCCTCAGCACTCGTGCTCATGATGACAGCACCTGGTCTGGCCCTGTTCTACGGAGGACTCGTCAGGAAAAAGAACATCCTGGGCGTCATGATGCAGTGCGTCTTCCTGATGGGGATGATGACCGTCCTCTGGGGAGTGGTTGGGTACAGCTTCGCGTTTGGGGGGACGAACCCATACATCGGCAACTTCGACCACATCTGCCTGAGCGGCGTCATGCCGACCAATGACGTCCCTCTCGACGCCGTGGCCAGCAAGCTGATTTTCATGGTCTTCCAAGGTATGTTCTTTATCATCACACCCGCACTCATCTGTGGAGCATTTGCCGAACGAATGAGCTTCAAGGCGATGGCGCTGTTCTCATTGTTCTGGGGAATCATCGTCTACTGCCCGATCGCCCACTGGGTTTGGTCCGACTACGGCTGGCTGTGCGAGTGGAATGAACAGGCACTGTGCCCCTCGTTCGATTTCGCTGGCGGGACCGTTGTACATATCAGTTCGGGCGCTTCCGCTTTGGTTTGTGCTCTGCTGGTCGGCAAGCGTCTTGGATTCGGCCAAGAGCCGATGCCTCCTCACAATCTCACGTACACCTGTATCGGCACTGGTCTGCTGTGGGTCGGTTGGTTTGGCTTCAATGCCGGCAGTGCCCTGTCAGCGAATTCGCTGGCGGTTAATGCCTTCGTGGCCACGCACTTCGCCGCAGCTGCCGGAGTCGTTTCCTGGTCGCTGATTGAATGGGTGGTCAATAAGAAGGCGAGTATTCTCGGTGCCTGCTCCGGTGCTGTTGCCGGGTTGGTCTGCATCACTCCCGCTGCGGGAGCCGTCAACCCGATGCAGGGAGTCATTCTCGGCCTCGCGGCCGGAGCAGTTTGCTACCTCGCCTGCACCAAGCTGAAGAATACGTTCAAGTATGACGACTCGCTCGACGCATTCGGCGTGCATGGTGTGGGAGGAACTTTGGGCGCCATCCTCGTTGGCGTATTTGCCACAAGCTCGGTGACGGGGAAACGGTTCGGTCTGATCGAAGGGAATGCGATGCAGGTCGTGAATCAGTTGATCGGTATCGGAGCATCGGCCGCACTGGCGATCGTTGGCAGCGTGATTCTCCTCAAGTTGCTCGATGCCACCGTCGGACTGCGGGTCTCTCAAGACGAAGAACTGCAGGGACTCGATTTGTCTCAGCATGGAGAAGAAGGTTACATCTTCCTGTAAACCGCGTATGCATGGCTGGTCGCCGCGTAAGGTGAGCCCCACGGGCGACCGGTCCCATGTCGCGATTTGCGGAAAGACGATATGGTTTAACAAGCACGCTGTTTCGGCTATCCGGAGGCACCGGGGACGCCGACAACGTCGATCCTTAGGATGCCAACAATGAAGAAGATCGAAGCCATCATCCGCCACTTCAAGGTGGAAGAGGTGAAAGACGCACTGACCGCAGCCGGGGCTCAGGGGATGACCGTGAGCGAAGTTCGCGGATTCGGTCGCCAGAAAGGCCACAAGGAGCAGTACCGCGGTGCGGAGTACACCGTCGACTTTGTTCCCAAGGTCAAGGTCGAAGTGGTTGTCCAGGATGACCAGCTACAGGCTGCGGTCGATGCCGTGCTGACTTCGGCACGGACAGGACAGGTGGGCGATGGGAAAATCTTCATCACCAACCTCGACGAAGCCATTCGGATTCGCACAGGTGAGACGGGCGGCGAATCTCTCTAAACTGAACGTATGCACTCGCAGACGCATCCAGACCGTGAT
>JAGQQB010000012.1:0-14863 GCA_020426425.1 Planctomycetaceae bacterium
TGACTGTGAAATCCACGCAGTCTGGACAGTGCAGGAGGAAGTCGGACTGCGGGGAGCGATCCCGGCCGCGTTCGCGGTTGAGCCGGACATTGGCCTGTCGTGCGATACCACTCTGTGCTGCAAGACCCCCGGCGTGCCCGATGAGCAGCGGATCACCGTGCCCGGCGATGGCGTCTGCCTGAAGATCATGGACTCGTCGACCATCGCCGACCTGGGACTGTTGGAAGATCTTGAAGCAGTTGCCGCATCCAAGGAAATCCCCTGTCAGCGAGGAGTGCTCCCGCGCGGCGGACAAGATGGGGCCGCAATCCAACGCTCACGCGGCGGCGTCCGCACTGCCGTCTTCGCATGTCCGGTGAAGTACATTCACACGATTACCGAGATGTCGCACAAGACCGACCTGGAATCGTATCCGGCTTTGTTGGCAGCGTATCTGGAAACGCTTTGAGCAAGGGCGTGGCCGTTGACCGGGTCGGCGTGGACAACCAATAGAGCATGGGAACACGGTTCGCGCCGAGCCGCTCCAGTTCGTCGCTGCGCGGATGGTGGATTGTTCTGCGGATCGCATTATTTCGCTTAACGTCGGATGCTTCGCCAACGTTCCATCCGAATCGCCCAGTCACGAATCACCCCGCTACGAATTGCTCTGGGCAGAAATTGCCGAAACTCGTACCCTCCGGCAGACGCTCCACTTGCGTTGTCCGGTTGAACCGCTTCCACTCGACTTGTGGCGAGCACTGGCTGGATTGCGGAAGTGGATGTGCCATTGTGACTTACACCCTCCAGTGCCGTGGAAGAGCGGAGTCTTCCCGGTCCTGAGTTCATGAATTCTTCCAGCGGCAGGGATGCCAGTCGATGAGTTCTCACGAGGTTTCTCGCGAGGCGATTCTGCCTCAGAGTGAAGCGATTGATCTGTTGGCGACTGCGTTGCGGTTCTATCGCTCGCTGCTGCGCCGTAAGTGGGTCGTCATGGGGACCACCGCCTGCACGCTGGCGCTGGCGGCGTTCTACTATGTCACAGCCACGCGACTCTATGAGTCGAAGGCGGAGCTGATCGTCCTCAATGTGGGCGGTAATGTGCTCGACGAAGATCAAGGTGGCGATCACCGCGAACTCGATTCGCAGATGCCCAACTTCGAACGAGTCCTGCAGAGTGACCGCGTGCTCAAATCTGCGCTTAAGGCATTGCCGAAAGAGCATCTGGTCGACTTCATGGAGACCGATCCCGAGCAGTGGATTGAGCAGTTCCGCAAGCGAATGAGCGTCAACACACTGCGCAACACCAACTCGATTGTCATTGGGTTTCGTTCGGTCGATCCGGAAACGGCCTATCTCGTCGTCGACTCGCTACTGACGTCTTACCTGTCGATGATGAACTCCATGCATCAGAACGCGACGCAGGATCTGCTGCGCATTCTGCAGGAAGAGAAGATCAAAGCGGAAACGGAGATGCGGGCGAAAGAGGCCGAACTCCTCGCCCTGAAAGAACAGTCACAGGTGCTCTTCAGCAATGGGGACCGACCGACAAACGTGCTCACCGACCGCGTGATCGAACTCAACAAGGCCCTGGTCGAAGCCAAAAAGGTCGCCATTGATGCCAAGGCGCTCTATCAGGCGATTCAGGCGGCGGTCCAGAACGGTGAAGACTTGCAGTCGTTCGCCACACAGTTCGACCAGGCACTCGGCTCGCGGATTCTTGAAACACACATGGGAGTCTCTGGGAACGATTCGTATGCGCTGGCTCGGATCCAACAGGACATGCTGGAGGTGCAGGCCGAACTGAGCAAGCTGCTGCAATCGCACGGTCCGAATCATCCTCAGGTTCGTGAACTGCAAGAACGGATGCGGGTCTCGGAGCAGTTCATCGCCCAGCATCGGGGCGCGGCAAGCCGCACGCTGACCGAAATCAGTTCGCAAGAACTGGGGCCACGCTTGCTGGAAATGGCCCGCCGGCGTTTTCAGGTCACTACGGAACACGAAGCCGCATCCCTGCAGGCATACCTCACCGCCCGGGACGAAGCGCTCAAGGTCGAGAGCAAGCTCAACGGGATCATCGTGGTCGAGAACGAACTGACCGAAGCCCGCAACTACTACAACATCCTGCTCGACGCGATTAAGAACAAGAGCCTCGTCAAAGAGAGCGGCATTCGAGCAGAGCCGATCACTCCCCCACGCATCGATCGTCGTCCGGTGACGCCGAAGCTCGCATCAACGGCGTTCATGGGATTGATGGCTGGATTGTTCATCGGTTGCTTGGCCGTATACACATTGGACTTCGTGGACGACCGCTTCCACTCGCCCGACGATCTGCGGCAGACCTTGAATGTCCCGATTCTGGCGATGATTCGCAAGCTGCCGGTACTCGCACACAACGGACTCGAATCGCTGTATCCCTATGCGAAGCCGAACTCCGTTGAATCGGAAGCATTCCGGACATTGCGGACCGCGATTGAGTTCGATCCGGAGGAACCGCGACGGATCACTATCTCCAGCACCGAACCGAGTGATGGCAAGACGACTGTCATGGCGAGCCTCGGAGTGACCTTCGCGCAGGCGGGCAAACGGACGCTCATGATCGACGGCGACATGCGTCGCCCAGGACTGACACGACTGTTCAACCTCACTGCTCAGCCGGGACTGTCCACGATCCTGAAAGACGATCGACCGGCATGGGACACTGCACCGGAGTATGTGGTCCCGACAGGACTCAAAGGACTCGATGTGATCCCAGCGGGACCACGTCCAATCAATCCGGTCGAATTGCTCACTGGCGAACGTCTGGCGGAACTGATCGCCTGGGCGGAAAACAACTATGACCAACTCCTGATCGATGCTCCTCCGTCACTCGCGGTGGCGGACGTGCAAGTGATCGGCCGACTGGTCGATGCCGCGTTGCTTACCGTCCGTCCTGACAAGAACCGCCGCAAAATGGTCATCAGAGCGGGCGAAGCACTGACTTCGCTTGGGTGCAATTTGCTTGGGATCGTTGTCAACCACGTCGAGCCCAAGCATGGTGGCGACTATGCGTATGGCTATGGCTATGGCTACGGGTATGGCGAAGGGTATGGGCACGATCAGCATGAGGAAGATCACCACGGAGATTCGCACACCATTCCCCTGCGACGGGCCGCCTGAACCGTCGCTTCCTTCGCGTTCTCAGAGGAACTCAACCTGGTGCCATGACCACTGCCTGGAACTCCACAGACTCGCGCAGTCCGCACGTCCGCTTTGACGAGCCAGTCTCGGGCGGCTGGACTCTGCGACTGGTCGATGCCGGTTTCGTCGGGGTGTTCGTGATCGCGCCCTTCTTCATGGGTGGACGCGAACCGGTCGGCCAGTTTGTGTTGTGTTTGCTCGCGGGCTGGCTCGCCATCACCTGGGCGGTGCATCAATTCCGCGCGCAGCGGCCCACATGGCGTTTCAGTGGAGCCGAGCCGCTGATGCTGCTCGGCTTCGCACTGGTGGCGTTGCAGACCTGGCCGCTGTCGCAAGCGCTTCTGGAGCAGTTCTCGCCGAGTTTGCCCCAGGTGATCCCGCTGTTGTGGGGGGAACCGCAGCCTCCACTGAATCTGGAACCGTGGCAGACGATCAGTCTTACGCCGTACATCACGCTCAGCCATCTGGCGATGCTCGGTGCTGGTCTCACGATTTTCTACGTGCTCGTCCAACGACTCGATTCCTGGCGCGATGTGCATCACCTGATTGTGCTGTTGTGTGGCAGCGCCGTTTGCATGGCGGCGTTTGGACTGCTGCAATTCGCGACCAGTAATGGACGCTACTTCTGGTTCTACAAGCATGTGCAGGCGACAACGCAGTACACCGCCGTCGGCGGGTTTACAAACGCCAATCACTTCGCCGACTTCCTGGCACTGACGATTCCACTACAAATCTGGCTCTTGCTTCAGTCGCTGCCTGGGAGTGCTGCGCATGGTCATTCGCGGCGCACCAGGAATCACGGAGTGAGCCATGTCGAGACCACCTCGTTGCCGATACCTGTGTGTCTGGCGAGTCTGGCGATTACCGGGCTGGCAATCCTCCTCTCGATGTCCCGCGGTGGCATCGTAATCACCATGTTCGGTGCTGCCGTTGTGTTCAGCCTGCTGTGGTGGAAGGGGCAACTCACCTCACGATTGGCCGGGATCGTGACGACCGTGACTGTGGCCGGATTGCTGGCGACGACTTTATTCGGCGATCTGGCCGAAAAGATGATTGCCCAAAATGTCGTCGAACTTTCTTCGTCCGATCTCAGTCAACTCGATCGCGGCGACACTCGCCAACGCATCTGGATGGCAAACCTGGAAGGGATCAAACAGTTCCCGTTAATGGGGACCGGGCTCGGTTCGCATGTCGAGGTCTACCCCTTGTGGTTGCCCTATCCGGACAACGGGCTGGTCTACACGCATGCTGAGAACGGGTACCTGCAGATTGGACTGGAAACGGGACTCACCGGATTGGGCATTGTCGCGCTGCTGTGGCTGATCACCCTGCTCTGGAGCCTGCGCACCTATTTGCGACGCGCGGCACCGTTGGAGATGGTTGGACTGGCTGCCGCACTATTGGCGGCCTTCCTGATCAGTCTGGTCCACTCGATCACAGATTTCGTCTGGTACGCGCCAGCTTGCACGCTCGTGGTGTTGGCATTGGGGGCAGTTGCGTCGCGGCTCTGCACCTTGTCGTGGGATGCAGCGACTCACCATGGAGATCCGCACCGGGATGCCGCCGATGATCGCTACATCCCGGCTTGGCATCCTGTGCGCGTTGCCTGGGTGATCACCCTGCCGGCAACTGTGTTGCTGGCTGGCTGGGCAACGCACCTGAAGTGGCAGGAGACACAGGCCTACTCGGAATTGTATGCCTATCATCACATCTCTGAATCGCTCGATCAGCATCTGAAAGAACTGGAAAAGCAACCTGCTACTGGTCAACGCGCCATCGAAGCGAACGCGACTCATGCCGACGAGAGTGAAAGTGACGATCAATACACCCAGCGACTCCATCAACGACAAATCCGGCTGGCGATGAGCAGCGTCGAACACAGTCCGGGCGATCCGCATGCGCATCTGCGAGCAGCGCTGGCGTACGAGAAGCTCTTTCTGCTCGCGCGACAAGATGACCCCAGTGCCATGCCGCTGATCCATCTGCAGGATGCGGCCAGAGCATCGGAGTTCACTCGAGCAGAACTGGCCGACTGGCTCGCGCGTCCTGGAGTTCTGGGGGAGGGCAAGCAGACGCTGGACCAAGCGATCTCGCAACTGCGCGACTCGATTCGCAGTTGCCCGGTCCAGGGACGCCCGTACCTCGAACTGGCGGCAATGGTCTGGATGGAAGGGGCGTCCCAGGACGAGGAACAGCGACTGATGGATCAGGCGCTTGCCGTCCGCCCCTACGACGCCCATGTCCTGTTCGCCTACGGCTATCACACCAACCAGCGGAAAGGACTTGACGAAGCACTCCCCTATTTCCAACAAGGCTTCGACTATGGCCCCGAAGCACGCGGAGAGCTGATTGCTGCCCTTTCCAATGCGTTGCCCGCCGCATTCTTCCTCGACCATTTTGAGCTCGACCGCAACTCACTGATTCAACTGGAATCTGCCTACGCCGACGCCCCGGACCAGTACGGCTACCAGAAGATTCTCGATCGCCTCGCCAGGTCGAGTGTCGCCCATGCGCTGGAAACGCGCGGATTGCAGGCGGAGTCTGCCTGGCTAATGGCTCATCGCTGCTTCGCCAAACTGCAGGACAATCGCCGCGCCTATCATGCCGGTCTCGAAGCGATTCAGGCAAACCCCTCCTCGTTCCAGGCGCACCTGACGCTCGGCATGTGGCTCTACGAAAAGCGCGTGTACGCCGAAGCCGCGGAACATCTCGTCTGGTGCCATCGCCGCAAGCCCGAGGTCGAATGGCTGAAGGAGAACGCACAGATTGCGATCGCGAACTCGAATGTCGATCCTTCACGACTCACGTCGCTGCCAGGCGTGGAATAAGCCAGCCCCCCGTCCCCATGCCTGGCCCTAATGATTCAGTCGCTGCTCAGCGTGCCGTCCGCAGCATGCTCATGAACTCTTCAAACGGGCGCGTGTTTGCCACGTCAGCTGCTGTCAGTCCGCCTCTCCGCGCCTGATCGACGCCATATTGCAGCACATCGAGTCCGGCTGGAGCGTGGGCGTCTGTGTTAATAACGATCGGGATGCCGTGATCCCGCGCGGCGGCCACTTGAATGTCATCGAGATCCAGCCGGGAGGGATGGGCGTTGATCTCCATGAACACTCCGAATTCCGACGCCGCCTTGAACAGTTCGGGATAGTCGATGTCTGCACCGGGCCGCTTGCCCACAATGCGGCCACTCGGATGCCCGATGGCACACACGCTGGGATGCTGGATCGCGTTCAGTAGTCGCTCCATGATCTTCGCGCGCGGCTGCTTGAGACCGTAGTGTAGCACCGCGATTACCCAGTCCCCTTCGGCCAGGACATCATCGGGAAGGTCCAGCGTCGCATCTTCCAGAATGTCGCATTCGATGCCGCACAGCAGTTCAATTCCGGAAATCTTGCCGCGTGCCTGGTCAATCGCCTGCCAGTGGGCGCGCAATCGCTGCGCATCGAGTCCATTCGCCATCGAGACTCGCTGGGAATGATCGGTAATGGCGATGTATTTGAGTCCGCGCTCTTTGGCCGCCTGGGCCATCTCCAAAATGGTGGCGGTCCCATCAGAGGCGGTCGTATGCATATGCAGATCGCCCTGGATGTCACTCAGTTCGATGAGTTGCGGCAGACGACCTTGTTCGGCCAGCTCAATCTCACCACGGTCTTCGCGCAGCTCGGGTGGGATCCATGGCAGGCCAACTTGCTGATACACGTCCTCTTCGGTCCGTCCCGCGACGTACTCATCCCCGCGATACAGCCCATACTCGTTGAGCTTCAGTCCCCGTTCCTGAGCACGACGGCGAATGACGATGTTGTGCTCTTTAGATCCAGTGAAGTATTGCAGTGCGGCGCCGTATGACTCCTCCGGAACCACACGCAGATCGAGTTCGATCCCCGCATGCAACCGGACGCGCTGCTTGGTCTCTCCTCGTTGCAGCACCGCTGCGACCAGAGCATGCTCGGCGAGACGATCCATGACGATTGCAGAGTCGCTGGCAGTGACGAGCACATCGAGGTCGCCGCACGTTTCCTTGCGACGTCGACAGCTTCCGGCAACGCTTGCCTGCGTCACCACGTCGAGTGCGCGCAGATCATCGACAATGGCTTCCGCATTGGCCCGCGCTTCGGCAATGGAGAAACGGCGACCGAAGCTGGCCACCTGTTCAATGCCCGCCAGAATCTGCTGTTCCGTCTTCTTGGCGAACCCCTTGAGCTCCGCCACTTTTCCCTGTTCTGCCGCCTGCTTGAGTTCGTCCAGCGACGTGACATGTAGGTCGTGAAACAGCGCGGCGACTTTCTTCGGTCCAATCCCGGGAAGTCGCAGCATGTCGAGCACTCCCGCCGGTACCTGGGAGCGCAGTTCCTCCAGTTGCGGAATGGTTCCGGTCTCCACCAGCGCGACGATTCTCTCCGCCAGGTCTTTGCCGATTCCTGGAATCTCCTGCAGTCGCGCTGATCCTTGCTCTGCCAGCGCCGCAATCGACTCCGCCTGATCCTCAACCACCCGGGCCGCATTGCGATACGCCCGCACCCGAAAAGAATTCGCCCCCTGAATTTCGAGCAGATCGGCGATCTCTTCGAACCGCTGAGCAATTTCGGCATTCTGCATCATCGCACTCCCGGCGACCTTGGAATCCATCGAACCGGCTTTGGAAAGGCACATCCCCCAGTCACGTGGATCTGGTTGATGCTCCATTCGCAGCGGTCGCATCGTACCACACAAGTCGGGGCGTGGCTGGTGCCGAGGACGCCGCTGTCAGGACGCTGCGACCGCTGGACCAGGTGTCGCTCTCAGAAAATCGCCTGGTCGACGTGACTTATTGCTGTCCGAGTCGCACAGACCGCATCTTTTCAACGAAGGACCGAGCCATCTGTTCGACGCGCTGCATGTCACGATTCGCCAAGGCCGATTTCTCCACCAGGGCGCTGCCGAGGCCGACAGCGCAAGCACCAGCGTTGACGAAGTCGGCCAGTGTGTCGAGGTGAACGCCACCGGTTGGCAGCAACCGGACCTGTGGCAGCGGGCCGTGCAGGGTCTTCAGATACGCCGGTCCACCAATTTCCGCCGGAAAGACCTTCACAACATCGGCACCGGCTTCCCAGGCGGTCAGGATCTCGGTCGGCGTGAATCCTCCAGCCATCACCAACTTGTCGTAGCGGTGACACATCTTGATCACGTCGACATTCACCGTCGGCGTCACCAGGAATTCGGCACCGGCGAGAATGGCAGCCCGCGCCGTCTCCGGATCGAGCACGGTCCCCGCGCCAAGCAGGATTCGGTCCCCCAGCTTCGCACGAACTTCCTTGATGATCTCGAGCACCCCGGGGACGGTGAACGTGACCTCAATCACATCGATCCCGCCAGCGAGCAGCGCTTCGGCGACTTCCACCAATTGTTCACCCGACGGTGCTCGGATGATGGCGACCAGACCGGAATCGAGAACTCGCTGCAAGTCTTCATGACGACTCATGACAATCCAAGCATCTCTGATGTAATGAATAGCAAAGTGCGATGCACTTCGATCTTGGCAGACGCGGGGCTTCCGTCACGAAGCGGCGGAATAGAGTTCCGCGAATTCCAGCGCTCGTTGGTCAATCAGTTCGCGAAACAAATCGAGATCGACATCGGTCAGCTTATAGAAGTGTTTGCGACTGATGACTTCTCGGTTACGCACAGTCCCTTTCACCGTCAACTCCAGAATGCTGCCAGCGGTACTGAACGGTGTGATCAGCATTTCCATACGGGAGTACAGTGAGTTCGAACGTCCCGCTGAGAGCTGGAGGTCATCGCGCCGAATCCGAGCGCCCCAGCCCTCTTCGCCCACCACGGTCTGGAAGTCGAAGCCCGGGAAATGGTCGACCACCTTGCGGAGGCATTGTTCGATGTAATCGGAAAGCTCAATGCGAAAGCCCGCGTGCAGATTCCGACGCTCCTCTTCGCTCAGTTCGCGCGCCTGGGCTTCCAGACTGCGCTGATCGCGCGCCTTCTCTCCACGTTCAATCGCCTTCTTCAGGCGGGCATCGAAGTCCATGTTTTCGGGCGTTGCTAGCGAATAAAGAGAACCAGACAGGGGCTGTATTCTATGCAGCGACACCGACAAGAAAACAGGGAAGGGATTCGCCCGGGTCGCGGGGGCACGATGTCCAATCATCGAGCCAGCCCACGTCCGCTGCAACCACTAGACGAGTTCCACACGACCATCGCAGTGTTCGCGGAACGCGGGGCCAACACAGTCCGGTGGAGCGGCGTGGAGTTGTAGCCGCACATGGTACTCTTCGACGTCCCCTTCGACGGTGACAAACGACAGGTCGGCGGCATCTTCAAAGCAGACGTGACTGTTGGGAAAGGCATTCCAGAACAGGCCGGTCACCTTCGAGAAACAGTTGGTCAGATTGCCCAGATCGAAGCGAAAATTGATCGGCACCAGCCGTCCGTCAGTTGCCCCGCCCATCAGTTCCTTTTCACCCAGGAACATGGCGATCTCCCAGGCATCGTCGGCATGGCAAGCCTCGAACCCAACCCGAGCGACTCCCTGAAACGGTTCGAACCGCTCTGCCACCTGTTCGATGAATGTGAGCAATCGCTCCGGTGTGGTCCGCTGATCGGACTCGACGGAGACGGTTCCCAAGTCACGCAATTCTCGCGACTTCTCAATCTGCCGGACCAAATGACGAATGGGCAAGTGTGAGTGACTCAAGGGGAACTCCAGAACGAATTTCAAGTGACCTTGGCGACGATTCGCCAATGCGGGACGAAGGCGCGGGCCTTCAAAAAACACAGTGAACCTTCTTCCCTGCCCATACGTCCTGATGCGGATGGCTTCCCAGCTTTGGTTGGTGTCCTCCGGTCTGACACTCGCCAGACATGCATGAGTCCTTGGCGCGGACGACACCACCGCACGCCACAGTTATCGGGGAACACGCTGAGATACTCGCAACGTTTTTCGGCAACATAAGCCGGTCGTCGTCCCCTCGCGGCAGACCCTCCTGAAGATGTGGGTCGGGGACGCCGGTAACGTTCCTGCCCGCTGATTCGCTGAATCCGAATTCGTCGGTCGTGACGGTTGCAACATTCCAATCCAGTTCACATCCTCGACCTAATTCCGCCGGTCGGACAGCGATCTGGCGCGAACTGGCCTCCTGTCTGAAAATCGTATTGCCATTCCTGAATTGCGCTATGGAGCCAACATCGCCACGCCTACTGCTCGTCACCGGAGCTACGGGACTCGTCGGCAGTCATGTCGTGGAAGCGGCCCGCGCGGCGAACTGGCCGACCGCCGCGCTGGTCCGGGAACAAGCGAACGTCGATTGGCTACGTCCACAAGGCGTAGACCTCCGCGCCGGCGATGTGACCGCTCCAGACTCATTGCGTGATGCACTGCAGGGCGTGACACACATCGTGCATTGCGCCGCACGAGTGGGGGACTGGGGCCCGTACACAGAGTACGAGCATGTCAACGTGAACGGGCTGCGGAATCTGTGGGAGGCCGCACATCGAGCAGGCACGCTCCAGCGCTTTGTGCAGATCAGTTCCATCGGTGTTTACCCTGCGCGGGATCATTACGGGACCGACGAAGAGGAGCCACTCTCGGAGGGCGGGATTGATTCGTACACACGGAGCAAGGTCGCCTCCGAAAGACTATTAAGGGAGTTGGCAATCCGCGATGGAGTCCCGTATGTCATCCTGCGACCCGGCTTCATCTACGGACGCCGTGACCGCACGGTGTTACCGCGCGTGATCGAGCGATTGCGGACCCGGAAGTTCGCCTATCTCGGCACGGGTGAGAAGCTGCTCAACAACACCGCCGCTGTCAATCTCGCACTGGCGGTGCTGCGGTCGCTTGAGACCGACGCTGTGAACGAGGCCTACAACATCACCGATGGGCGGTTGGTTTCGAAACGTGAGTTCATCGAAACGATCGCCCAGATCCTTGAACTGCCGCTGCCGCAGCGTTCGATCCCACTGCCGGTTGCCAGAATGCTGGCCGGCGTGCTGGAGGCCACATGGCGATTCCTCGGCAAACAGACGCCCCCACCGCTGTCACAGGCGACAATCAAGTTCCTGGGATTCAATACAGACTACAGCATTGAAAAGGCGCGGCGGTTCCTCGGATATGATCCCGAGATCGACTTCTCCCAGGCGATGGCGAACTCACTAACAGAAGCATGTGCCGACTGTCCGGCGTCTGGCAGCCGATCATGAGAACGAGCATCGAAGCGCTGCAACGACGACTACAGCAGTGAAACATGAATACGTGTTTCGCACTCGTCGATGAGCACCTTGGTTGTCGCTTCCACACGCAGCAGTTGTTCACGAGGTTGCACGCGTTCTTCTTTTTCACGCGTGCGCATCCGGGCGTTGGCCTGTTCTTCCTGATAAGCCGCTGCGCGGAGCATGACCAATCCGTCGTGATCGCTGACCGCGTTGGCATGACGATGCATGCCCGCCAGCGAGTTGTCGACCAGCGAGGTCATCATGAGACTCGACTTGAACCGCATCCAGTCGTCGATCCGGTCGCTCACCTGACGGAGTGTTTCCCCCATGTTCACGCGCTGAATGAGTGGCACGCGGGAGAAGACTTCCAGCTCCAGGAGTTCGTCGCCAGGGTCCATTGCAGACTTGGCGACACGGCAGCCGGCCACTTCGAACCGGACTCCTTCTCCGCCGAAGGCCCAGTTGAGTTTCGAGATTTCGAGCATCCACGCTGCCAGCCATTCCTCGTTTGCGGCGCCAGGCTGCACGACGATCTTCAATGGCGCTGTCGCCGCTGGTCCAGGTTGTGACGCGATGGCTGGCTCAGCGGGAACATTTCCGGCACCCGGACCATCGCCCGTTGGACCGTTCGAACGATGCCCCCCAGACGCCTGCATCAGCTTCGCCAATTCGGCATCACGCTGCTCTTCCCATGCAGAACGTTCCCGCTCGAAGTTGCTGATCGCAAGTTCGAGTTGCTGGAGCTGAACGGAAAGAAAACGTTCGAGTTTTCCTCCAAAACGATCCAGACGCCTCGCCAGTGTCAGCAACTGCTGATCCGGGGTCGTGTCGGGCAGTTCGAACTCGATGCTCGAGTCGGTCAGATCTTCGATCAGTGTGCGGGCCATGTGAGTTGCTTGTGTTGGGGAGCCAATGGGTCGTTGGGAGCACGGCCTGAGCGTTTGCCAGGACAGGTGTCGCGTGTGGCGTTATGAGCGATCATCCGGCTGGCGCCAGAGCCAGGCGATCTTGTCGGTCAGGGTTGGCTTGGGATCATGTTCCTTGAGGATCTGTTTCAACTGCCGGTCCACCTGCGGTGTCCGCGCTTGCGCTCGTTCCTGGAGTTTCTGGCGAGCACTATCGATCTCGAATTTCAGCCGCGCCAATTCAGCGCGTTCCTGACTGATTTGTACCGCCTCAGCCCTGGTGGAGATCCGCAGTTGTTCCAGATGCTGTTGTGTTTCCGAATGCGCGCGTTCCGCAGTCTGCAGTGCCGTTCGCACCTGTTCAATCTCCTCATGCAGATTCTGGTTCACACGCTGCAGCGCCTGCAGTCGTGAGTCGTCAGTCTTGACGAGGAGGTGGCTTTGGACCGAGGCCTGTTGTTGCTGGAGCTGCAGAATCGTGGCTTGCAGCTTTTCCGTTTGCGCTTTCCATTCTTCCTCTCGACTGACGAACCGTTGCTCGACATCCGCCATCCACTGATCCAGCTGTTGTTTCTCCGACTGCGTCGCCTGCTGCAACGCTTCAGATGACTGCAACAGCTCCTCCAGGAGTGCAACTTGTTCGTCCTTAATCTCCAGTTCGTTCAGCAATTCCTCCAGTCGCGTTTCGAGAAGATCCGAGTGAGTGACGACTGTGTCGTCGTTTGCAGCGGCAGGCAGTGGGTAGGATCCAGCATCAACGACAGCAGCGCCATGGGAGCCGGATGGACTGGTTGAAACATGGCGCTCCGCAGGTTGCGCGAACCCCTGAACCGCAAGCTGCTGCTGCAGTTCGACAATCTCGGCGCGGAGCAGTTCGATCAGTTCCTCTTGGAACGGGTCGGACTCCAACGCCGGTTGCTCCGCCAGCGAAGAGAGACTCTGCGTGCGTTCACGCAAGATGTCGATTTCGGCGTTGGCGGACTGCAGGTCAAACTCCAATTGACGGACCTTGGCGAGCAGCCGATCTTCGCGCGACTCGACCGGTCGCGGAGTCTCCTCGGCCAACATCGGCATTGGTTGGGGCGATGAGATCGTGGTCACATCGGGAAAGAGCGAGACTGGATCGCGCATGTCGTCTGTCGCTTGAACGACGAGTCGACAATTGCCGATCTGAACCGCCATGTTGGGACGCAACTTGGACATCGAAACAAATTCGCCCGCGATGGCCAATGAGTTCGCGTGGTAGTAATCGCGAATATAGATCGTCCCCTGCTCCGCCCAAATGACCCCATGTTTGGGGTGAACATCGGCATCATCGAGTTGGATCTCGCACTCCGCGCCGGAACCAAACGTCAGACTCTGGCCATCAGACAGAGCACAACCGCCGAGCGCGTTCCTGGCGGAAAGCCAATGGATGCGGGCAACCAGAACTTCATTGAGACGTGATGTGGTCATGGCTCACTCCTGACTGGCTGCATTACTGCAGTTTTGTGGCTGGGGGAGCGTACAGTGCTGCCGGCAGACTGCGTCGAGCACATGGACCAGATCCTGTTCGCCGTAGGGGCTCTCCAGAATCGGAACATCAATCGAATTGCGAACGCAATCCAGATCAGGATGCCCCGTGGGCGCGATCAGACCGACCTGTGCCACACCGGCATCGTGCAGATGGGCCAGCACAGAGTCAGCCAAGGCGAGTCCATCAGCGGTCTCAATCGACACGAGGACGGCGTCGGGGCGTTGTCGCTTGAGCAGCAGTTGCAGTCCGAATTCATCGCGAACCACCTTGCCGGTCCACGCGCCATCCTGTTGCAGCAGCAACTTGCGAACCATGAGCGCCCGCTGCGCGTTCGGCTCCAGAACCACGACTTCCCGCTGCTGTTGAATCGTCTGCCGACGAATCCAATCGGCCTGCTCGAAACCGATGAGAATGGGAGCGAGTTCCTGCACCGTGGTCTGAAGTTGACGGGCGAGCGCCTGTGTAGTGACCGGTTCGTTCCCCAAGGTCGTCATCACCTGAATCGGTCGTGCGGCGAGTCCCGTGCGATCGAGGTTCTGCCCGCGAAGTGCGTTCCGACACCAGGCGATCTGTTCATCGAAGCCGTTCGCCGCCTGCAGCGCGCTGGCTCCTTCAATCAGCAGCGCGGGCAGACTCAGGTCAAGTGGCGTCTTGCGAAACAGGGCGGGCGATGGGCGATCTGCGATAAAATTGAACGACTGTGGCTCTTGCTGAAAGCAGTGCCATGTCATCACTGCCGACTGATGTCGTAGCAGTGCTCGGAGCAAACGTGGATCGAGCACCCTTTTGTCCAGCAGTTCGACAATCCCTTCGGCGTGCGATGAGAACCCAGTGCTCAAAGTGAACTTGAGCAGGGGAGCAAGATCCTTGAGTGGTTCCGGCAGCGAGTTGGCGACGAGGCGTTCGTCGACTGACGCGGACGTCACACATTGAATGCGTCCTTTGTCGACAAAGAATCCAACGCGTGAGCGTTCCGACTCGACCTCCAGTAAACCAGTCTTCTGACCATTGGTGAGGAAGTCGATGATCTCGCGCAGTCCGAAGCACTTGAAGTCGCCGCTCAGCGCGCCCCGGTCGGGTGCAT
>JAGQQB010000012.1:14881-18873 GCA_020426425.1 Planctomycetaceae bacterium
GCCGATTGCGAGGAAACGATCAATGAGCCAGTCTCCAGCGCATTGGAGACGGTCATCTTCAGCAGTTCCGGTTGAAACGGCTTGTGCAGGGAGTCGACGACGTTGGGGATCTCCAGGTATTCCGCGTACGCCTGCTTTCGCAATGTCGAGGAAACGACGAATGGAGTGCTCACGCATTCCGGGAACTGAATGATCTGCTGACAGACGGCCAGTCCGGTGGTTCCCGGCAATTGGTGGTCGAGCAGGATCAGGTCGGGACGGACTTCGCGCGCCAACACCAGTCCTTGCTCGGCAGTCGGGGCCAGGACAACTCGGTATCCCTCTTCAGAGAGATGTGTATCGACCAATTTGCGGATGGTCGCACTGTCGTCGATGACCAGAATCGTTCGCGTTGACATGTCGTGAAAACTCGGTTGGGGAGGAAGGTCTCTGGTTGACCAGAGCGACGGCCGGTTGCTCTAACGATCGAGCGTGGCGTCGTACGCCGATTCGGCGAGAGCCGCTTGAATCTGGTCGATGTGTTCGTTGGTGAATGGTTTATTGATGGTGCGCTGCACACCCAGTTTGGCGAGCCGCTGCAGCGTCTTCGGATCCGAGCGGCCAGTGACCACGACAATGGGCAGATCCTTCCAGCGACGATCACCGCGGAGTTCGGTGATCAGTTCCCAGCCGGACATCACCGGCATATCGAGGTCGGTGACCAACCCGTCAAAGGCACGATCCTGCATGAGTTCGAGCGCTCGACGTCCATTTTCGGCGTCGGTGACCTGAAATCCCTGTGCCCGAAGTTTGCGTCCGAGATCTCGACGGACGGTCATGGAATCATCCGCTGTGAGCAGATGTCGACCGCGTGCTGATGCCTCGTCCTGTACATTGGCAGATGGAAGTCGGTCCGAGGTCGTGGACGAGACTTTCATCAGTCGCGCGACATCGAGCATCAGGACAGTTTCCGCATTGCCCGAGAGCGTGATCCCGGCGAACAAGGGATGCTTCCGCAAAAGCGGTGGCAGCGGGCGGGGGACCACTTCCTCAACACCGACAACCGAGTCAACCTGCAGACGCAACTGAGGAACCACCGCGCCGGATGATGATGATTTCGCCAGCAGCACGGGATCGCAGATGGTGAGTGTCTGTCCGATACCGCCGGATTCACCACGGAGATCGAGCAGTGTCGACAGGGCCTGCAGTGGCGGCGATTGAGAGAGTGGATCGTCTTCGCGTGGCCGGAGTGTTGCTGTCGTGGTCGCCTCGGTCGAGTCGGAAGTGCCAGCAATCGCCTGCAGTGGCAGTGCGAACAACTGTCCAGCAGCGCGAACCATCATGGCGTGTTCAATTGGCGAAGTGAGTGGCACTTGCAATCGGAATGTCGTCCCCTGCTGCCAGGCAGATTCCACGTCGAGGCGTCCACGCATCTCCTGGATTCTGGCAGCGACCACATCCATCCCGACGCCGCGACCAGCCACCTCGTTGACTTCCTTGCGCGTGGAGAGTCCCGGATGGAAGATCAGGTTGCGGACTTGCTCCGCAGAGACCTGTCCACCGCGCGGCAACAGGCCGAGCTCTTCGCCTCGGCGGCGCAATGATGGTTCATCAATGCCACGCCCATCGTCGCGGACGTCAATACTCAGGACGTTGTCGCGAACCGACGCTGTGAGTGCGATGCGACCGGTCCCCCGCTTGCCTTGGAGTTGCCGTTGTTCCGGAGTTTCGATGCCATGACTGACGGCGTTCCGCACCAGATGCAGGAGCGGTTCGTACAGTCGATCCTGCAGCAGTCGCTCGACCCGGGTTCCTTGTCCATCGATGTCGAACTCGACCAACTTCCCTTCCATGCGGGCCGCATCGGTAATGGCCTGTTCTAAGCGACGGAACAGACCCACCACTGGTCGTCGACGCAAATCCGTCAGTTCTTGACGGAAGGCGCCAATGGAGTGGGAAATGGTCAGCGCGTCCCGCTCGATCTGTTCAATTTGTTCATGAACGGAACGTGCCAGTTCGGTGAGATCAGCAGCGATCTCGGTCAACCCGCGATGATGCGCAGTGTCGGTGGTGACTGACCCCGCATGTTGCAATGGGAGCAAAGAGACGCGTTGCGCACACTGGCTCAATTCCAGCGGCAACAACTTGAGTTGTTGCAGTTCGCTCTCTCGCCGGTTACGGAGCATGACCAGTTCCCCGAGCAGATCCATAAGCCGCTCGACACGACTGGTTTCGATCCGAATCGAGCTTGAGCCTTCGAGCAACGGCGTTGCGGTCACAGCTGCGGCGGAAGCGGTCGTCGTTGCGGGCGGATTCGGCTGCACTGGGAATGGCGTCTCCACTTCGCCATTGAGATGTTGCAGATGCTGCTCCACCACACGCATGCACGTATGCAGCGGCGTGAGGTCGTTGATGTCTTGCCCTGCCATCACTTCGACAGCGTCTTCGCAGGCGTGTAGATAGTGTGAGAGCTCCGAGAGTCCGATGGTCCCTGAGGCCCCCTTCAGTGTGTGCAGTTCGCGGCAGAAGGCTCGCATTGTTGTGGCGGCATTCTGTGTCGCCGCTGGGTCCGCCAGCGTCTGTTGCATGCGACCCAGACATTGCTCGGCATCATCAATGAACGCTGCGCGAAGTTCCCCGTCGAGATCCACCTCATGCGGCATTGGCGACTCGGGGAAAGTGGCTGACCGATTGGACCCGACATGCTGAGACCGCGCTGCCAATGCCTCAGTTGGCCGTGCTGGTGATGGTGTCGCCGATGAAGGTGCTGCTGCTCCCAAAGTCCGCAGCAATTCGGCAACATCAACCGCGGACGCTGGCAGTTCTTCCTCGTCCATTTGCAACGCCATCGACGAGTCAGCTGACCATGGATCTGCATCGAATCCCCATAGATCGTCCCCAGCAGCTGATTGATCGCTGCCCCGCTGCTGAGGCAGCAGATCGAGACTGAGCGCGAACTCATCCTGTCCTTGCCGCGTCACCGAGGCCCAATGTGCAGCGGAACTATTCCCGCCCGTCTGCATGTCGGTCAACGCTGTGCGGCAATAGTCGAGGCAACGGTCCGCTTCTGTGTCGTTCGGGTTCTGTTCGCTGAGCAGTGCGGCGACATCGCATAAATCCATCAGCAGCGCGCAGAGTCTCGCCCGCTGAGGTTCTTGTCGAGCGGTGGCCTGTTGACGCAACTGATCGAGCGCCGCAAGGGCGTCAAGCGTGCGTGCTGGCGACGACACGGCCGCGATTGCGATCGAGCAGTCGAGCGTCATTGGCGAACTGGGCTGTGACATTATTCAGCCCCCAGTGAGAGTGGGACGCGATTGCGTCGCGGCGTATCCGGGAAATTGGAAACGACCGTCATGTCAGGATCGGTCTTAGGAAGATCAAGTTCTCGGGGATCGTCTGGAGTCAGCTTTTCATCGCAGCGGAACAGTGGCGTGATCCGGTATTCGAGTTCCCGGGCGGCGTTGGTGAGGCTCTCGACTGACTCACCTGTTACGCCACAGCGACGTTCGATCGCGCCAGCGAGTTGAGCCACCTTTTGCAGCGTCTTGACGACCTCCTGAATACCCCGAAATTGCTGTTCCGTCGCCGCAGAGATCTCCGTGACCTGCACCGCGACCTTGTCGGACTCGTCATCAATCTGTCGCAGTGCCTCCCCAGCGGTATGACACAGCTTCACGTGGACTTCGACTTGCTCGCGTTCGCCGGCCATCGCGGTGATCGTCTCGCGGGTCTCCAACTGAATCCGCTCGACCAGTCCGGCGATTTCGCGCGAAGCATGCGCCGTCTGTTCGGCCAGTCGGCGCACCTCTTCAGCAACGACGGAAAAGCCTTTTCCTTCATTCCCCGCACGCAACGATTCGAGTGACGCGTTCAATGCCAGCAAGTCCGTGCGGGCAGACAGGGCGCCCATCGTTTCGACAATCGAGCCAATTGCATGCGAGCGTTCGCCCAGGGCCAGAATGCGTCGCTCGCCTGCTTCCACGCTTTCGAGCACACGTTGCATCCCTTGGATG
>JAGQQB010000130.1 GCA_020426425.1 Planctomycetaceae bacterium
ACCGGGTACGTACATACGCGCGCTCCACAGTGTACTGCTGCGATGCATCTGCCAGACTTCGGGAGACGACGAGCGGCAGTTCCGTGACCGCAGGATCGCGGGCAACCCATAAGGCCCCATCGGGCGCCGTCCGCACTGCCCCCCAATCCTCGCATTGAGCCACCTGCGCCCGATCAAGGTCAGCGATCTGGCAATGCAGTTCACGCAGTTCGGCTTCTTCAATCTCGATCACCGGAACATTGACCTGTTCCTCGCCCGTCTCCGCCTGCTGCGGCAACGGGATCTGATACTCCAGATCGACCACCACATTCCCCTTGAGCGGCTCCTGCGGAACAATGCGCCAGCCAGATGAAGTCGGCACCAGTGGCGTCTGCGCTCCATCGACACGAACACGAATGGTCTCCGCCGCCGCATATTGGGGATTCAATTCCAGTAACTGTTCCGGCACCAGCAGACCGAACGACGCCAGACGCCCATATTGAATGTCCAAGACCGTCCGCTGATGCACTCGGATACCGGACTCACCTTCGACCGCCGGTTCAATCCGCGTTCGGCCCGTGACGCTGCGGACATGTTTTGCCAACTCCAGTGTGATCTCTCCCAACCCAGCAGCCCCCAGATACAGATCTCCTTCGGAAGGCAGACTGGTAGCCAGCTTGGGTAAGTCGAACAGAGCAACAGCACGCGGTCGCTGGTTCCCTTGCAAGACCGGCTCCACATCATCTGGGCTGGTGAAGTGAATCACCGGTGCCAGCAGATGGTCCGCGACCGGCACCGGCAACGACAGGGGAAATGCCTGCTCATCTTCAACCAGAGTCCGTGTCCCACGTAGCCGGACGACGAATCGTCCCGTCCGGGGTGTCTCCCAACCACGCCGCAGTTGCCCTGCGGCGGAAGGGGTCACCGGCGAGTCTTCGTCCTCCCACTGCAAATCACGCCAACCGGTCATCGCCCCTGGCCAGCGGACCTCAAGCTGCTGAACGTTGCTCGCCTCGACATAAACTTCAAACTGCGCGGTCAGCGTCAGTTGATCCTGCTGGATCGCGATGTCGTAGACGGGACGAACAGTCGTCACCGGCACGACGGGCATCAGTTGAACCGCCAACTGGAACGGCTGACGCAAGAACTCGTACGACTGCCCCAACACCGTCGGGCCGGTCGCTCCCGCGCCGACCGCATTTTCCAGCCGCTGCACAAAACGTGATCGTTCCAACTCAGGAAACACGCGTATGCCCGGGAACGGTTCAAAGCGAATCTGCCCCGTTTGCCGGGCCGCTCCCTCCACATCGAGTCCATTAATCAGCAGCGCCCCGGGGTCCTGATCGAGATCGCGCAGGAACTGCCAGCGTAGATCGACATGATCAGCCGTGCCAGCATCAAGCCGCACTATGTACCAGCCTTCTCGGTCAGGATCAGCCTGATGTTCCGAGAGCAGCGAACCAGTGACCTCCACCAGTGTGCACTCCTCAGGCAATTTGAGCGAGAACTGCTGCACCGTTCCCGGCGCGAATTGGAGCGTCTGGTCGACGACCATCAGCAATTGATCTTGTTCCGGCGTGACCGTCCAAAGCGAACGTACCTGCGACAAACTCCCACGCGGTGCGACTGCGGGATGCCACGACAAATCGAGTCGCGCCCCGCCGACACTCGCTTCCACCAGAGTCGCTCCATCCAGTTCTTTTTGTTGCAGCAGTGTCGTTTCACGCGGCGTGCGCAGCACCACTGGCGCTTGCGGAATCTGCAGCGTGAGACTTGCTTCGAATTGCGGGGGCAGAGGAGGGAGCGAGAGCTGCAACTGGCCCCCACCGGGAATGCGTTTCATCGGCACCCACATGTCGAAGACGAGTTGATGCTGCCCGACACCGCGTACCTTCCACATGAGTCCTTCATCCGCCCCAGCCACCGTGAGGCCGGGCGAATCTTCCCCATCACCTGTGTACGTATGCCGCCAGATATGCGCCTGTCCCAACCGCAGCGGGACATCGTGCCAATCCGTGCCTCGATTCACCGTGACATGAATCGTCGCCTGCAGATTCACGCGATCTCCCAGCACCTCCCCCTCGAGCGCCACGCGTGTGAGATGGAGCGCCGGTATTCCGGCATCAGGCGGATTGGCCGGATTGGAATCGACGACATCTGCCGGCAACTGGGCGACCCGTTGCCCGGCCGCAGACCGCGGCGCGGCGCTGTTCTCCACGGGCGACATCCGATCATCCGCCATCGCCCCGCGCAGCATCCCGCACAGCAACAAACAGACGGCAGCGTGAAGACGAAACTGATCCATGATTGAGTTGTCCCTGTCTCCATTCAGGGGCCAATAACGGCGTCAGTTGACCAGGACGCGACAACGCTCCTGTGGGAACCTACGCCACTCGGTGAAATTTCTACCGGTAGTCTAGCTGCCAACGTCGTCCACTGCCCAGTGCGGAACCTGGATCCGACGCCAGGTTTCCAAAGTCCCAGCAGCCCCCGATCCCGGTTCACTCCACCGTCACCCGGACCACGCGACTCGCCGTATGCGTCCGCTGCCATTGATCGAGTTCCCGCACCTCAATGCGATGCACACCAGGGGCCAAGCCAGCAGGCAAAGTCCCTTTCCAAAGATGCGTGCTGGGTTTGGGCTTGGGAAGTTTGCGCCAAGCATCAAGATTCTTCTCCAAGATGCTCAACTCCAAGTCATACGTTCGCTGAAACTTGGGATCGACTTCTAGGACATGATCGAGCTTCACCCAACCTTGAGGATCGCCAACGACCTGCATTTCGACCACAGACTTTTCCGATCCGTTGAACACATTCACGTAAACCACAGTCTCACCACTGGTGGTCACGGTCACCTGTTCCGGCGCGTCAATCTCCATCTGATACTCCGGCGACCGACCGGCAGCCTTGTAATCAAGTCGATAGTCGGTGCCATTGAACGTGATGGTCGAATATCCGTTTGGGCCGCCATCGGCCATCGTCGTATGCGGGATGCCACGTTCGTCAGGAGCACCGCTCCACCAGCTGCCGCATACGGTCACATTCACGATGTGATGGTGTGGCTGTGGACCTTCCCAGCCATCCGCCTTGGTGATCCACACATGCTCATGCGTATGCGTGTGACCGGAAATCGAAATACAGAAGGGACGCTGCTCGATGAGCCGATACAACCCATGCCGGTCATGAACGCCGGTCAGCGGAATGTGCATCATCAGCACCACCATCTGGTCTGCGGGAATCTGTGCCAGATCGGTCTTAATGAACGCCAGCTGATCCTCACCGATGCCGTCACGATAGCCCTTCTTCCCGGTCGCAGAATCCACCCGCCATTCAATGTCGTCCACCACAAGAAAGTGGACCTTCCCGTAATCGAACGAGTAGTACGACGGGCCGTACACCCGCTCGTATGTTTCGTTCGAGTGCGTGCGATCGGGGGAATCGTAATTGATGTCGTGATTGCCAATCACGTTGTACCATGGAATGCCAATCAGCGCGATCGAGCGGTTCAACGCCTCGAACGTTTCCAGATTGTCAAACGCGATGTCCCCCAGCGTGACCCCGAATGAGGCCTCGGAGCCAATCAGTTCCTCGACGACATCGTGACTGATCCAATCGACCTCCTGCTGATTGCGAGGCTGAGGATCGCCGAACAACAGGGCCTTGAACTCCTCAGGCTCGTCGTTGGGCGTCAACGCGAAATCTACTGACTTCGGCAAGGGGCCTGTCGGTGCGACCCCAGGATAGCGAGACTCTGGCGACCCCGCTGGCTTATGGATGTAGTAGAACTGTGGAATCTGGTGGTCACTCATCGGCACCTGCCAGCCACTCGGCTTGATCACAAACAGGATGGTGTCCTCAGTCACTGGCAACTCGTAGCGACCTGCAGCATTGGTCGCGACGATGTCCCGACCATTCGACACTCTCACCCCAGCAAGCGTCGGTTCCCCTGCATCGTACTGCCCATTGCCATTCTGATCGTGAAACACCACACCGCGTGCAAGCACTGGTGCATCCTGCCCTTCAACACGCGACGCGGTCCCGCGTACAGCCACAAGCATGGACAGACTCACCACAACCGCGACAGACAACGACAGGAAACGCATCAAGAACTCCGGATCGAGGAGGAAATCGAATGGCGAAAGGATAGGGTCTGATCGCACCGGAGGCCATCCTGCGTCGACTGATCCGAGCGACTTGGAGGTCCCCGACTCGGCACAGCATGTGTCAGCAGTTCGCGTGAAGGTGGGGGGCAACCGACGAAACGCGGTCACATTCGGCGTATTGGAGAGGCTCCGATCTGACGGACGCCGCCGACTCTGGAAGCGTCGGGCACGCCTACCGGACGCGTCAACGACGACCATCATTTGACTGATACGCCAGTCACGGTGGCGAAACGGCCCCATTCGAGTACCTCTCCTACGGCAGTACGGTACAATGACCAAGCCGCCTCGAATTCCGACCTCTCACCTCTGGCCCCCGACCTCTCACCTGATCACCCGATGTCCCTGCAGCAACAGCTCGACCGCCTGCGATCGCGATTGCGACGTCGGCTGCTGTTGCGTGGACACTTGCTGTGGGCAGGAGCGATGGTGCTGGGGATGATTGTTGCCGGAACAATCGACTGGTGCCTGCAACCGGTCTCCTCCCTGCTGCGTGGTTTGCTGTTCCTGCTGCTTGTCAGTTGGCTGCTCTACGCCGTCTGGAAGTGGCTCCTGGGATGCTGGCTGCAACGGCTCACATTGCGGGAGGTCGCGTTCCAGTTGGAACGACTCGATCCCAGTTGGCAGGGACACCTCGCGGTCCTGGCGTCCACGTTGGACCGGGTTCCCTCGGGAAGTCCACCGGCTGTCGGTGTGCCGCCGGGACCAGCTCTCGGGCCTGTCGAACACGAGCTGATGTTGCCCCGTTTGCGGTCAGTCCCGTTGCTGTTCGCCGCCCTGCCGCTGCTCTTGGGCATCGCAGCCTTGTTCACATTGCAGCTCCGTGCTCCACACACACTCCAGATTGGGCTGGCGCGACTCTGTCTGCCGACAGAGTCGATCCGCTGGCCGCGACAGGCGGAACTGCAACTGGTCACCTCAAGCGGCGATGCCCTCTCACCTGGGCGGCCCCTGCAAGTCAGCACACGGCAACCGCTCACCTTGTTCGTGGTTGATCAAGAAGGGGCTCCTCCGAATGAAGTCGTCTGGTCACTCAAGTTGCCCGATGGTCGCGTCGAACAGCACACGCTGCGTGCCGATGCACAAACCTCTGAGACCCGTGTCCCAAGCCGCCTGCGTTTCTCCTGGATGCCAACACCAGGGACTTCCTGGGTTCGAGTTCAGGGCGGCGATGATCATACCATGAATTGGTGCCCCATCGAATCCCTCTCCGCCCCTGTGCTGCTGCAAACAGAAACTGCACTGGAATACCCGGAGTATCTGGGGCTGCCACCGAACACATTGCCAGCTTTGCCCGCCCGACTCTCGCTGCCGACCGGCACGCAGGTCACCATCCATGGCCAGTTCGATCGCCCAGTAAAGACGCTCATCCGGCACACCAGTACCGGCGAGATTATGCCGTTGGAACTCGATCCTGGCGGGACTTCTTTCTCGCACGTCACCAACCTCGCCGCCGACCAGCGGATGGTCTTCTGGTTCGAGGCCCGCGATGAGGCGAGTCGGGTCGATCCTCGCCCTCCACGTCATGAACTGCTCGCCATTCCCGATAAGCCCCCTGAAACGCGGCTGCTGACGCCCAACGAAGACCAGTACCTCACCCCGCAGGCCCTCGTCCCGTGGTCCATCCAACTTAGCGATGACTACGGCGTGCGTCAGGCACGAGTGCGACTGCTGCATGACGACCAGGAAACCGTACTCTGGTCCGGCGACTGGCCGCGAGGGGCGGCGGCCCCGTCGCACATCACCGGCTTGCTGCAGCTGTCCGAACAGAGCCTCGATGATCCCGCGTTCGCTCACCTCACGGCCTCAGCGGAGATCAGCACGATTCCCGCACCCGAGCAGGGGTCCGAATTGCGTCTCAGCGTCGAGGCGTTCGATCATGCGCCGGGGCCTGACCGCACCGGCGGCTTGTCGGTGCGCCGCCTCCGAATCGTCTCCCCTCGCGAGAAACTCAACGAACTGCATCAACTCGTGACGCAGCAGGCAGCGATCCTCGAACGGCAGGCTGAAGAATTGATTGCTCGGTAATTGACCATCCGCGCCTGGCGCAGTCAAACGACTCCCCGGCAGACGATCGATCCTCTCGAACAGACCTGGCTCCTCGAATGCGATGACTGGCTGCGCTCGGCACGTCTGGCCCTGTCCACCGAGTCGGGTGTCCTCGCACGACTGGACTCCATCCAGACTGAGGCAGCCTTGAACCGATTGCCGCCCGAGGAACTGCAACGGCCTGTCGCGTCACTCATCGCCACTCTGAAGCTCATCGACCAGCAGGAACTCGCGCGGCTCCAGCAGTCGCTCTTACCGCTGGCATCCACACTCGCCGCCGCACGAAACCCCACCCTCGATCCATCAGAACAAATCATCACAGAGACCGATCTGATCCCTGTCGAGCTTGCCCATCAGGCGGTCGTCGAAGCATGGAATGAACTGATCCTCCAGTTGCGACGGTGGACACATCAGCACAACTACCTGGAGCAGTTTGACGAACTCTACGCTGGCGCCCATGAGTTGCGGCAGCAGAACCTCATCCTCGCCCAGCAGACCATTGCCCGTACCCTGGCCACGCTCGATCCCCCGCAACGACGGGAGTTACAGCGACTTTCGACCGCCTACCAGCGATTGGCGATCCATGGCGAACAATTGCAGTTGCCACTGCCAGACCCGGAGGCCGCTGCTCTGCAGTTCGTAGCGGTGCAGCAGCGTTTCGTCGCTGGCGCGGTCCCCACACGACTCATGCACATCGCCGATCAGATCTCCACCAACTCCATGGGCATCGCCCTGCAGCAGTCAGCCCAACTGCAAGAGTTGCTCGACCAGTTACATCGTCAATTGCATGAGACATCGCCCCCCGCATCGGACTCGCTGGTCCGCGAATTGCAGCAGCAGCGCGAAGCGGTCGAGCAGTTCCTGAGCGAAGAGCAACGATTGCAGCAGTCCCTGTCGACCGCTGAATTCTCCGCAGACAGCGCCTCCCAGGAACGATTGCAGCGGCTCATCAAGGAAACCGAGACGCTCCTGTCCGCGGCACGTGGCATTCGTCGTGATCTGCATCAACTGCGAGAACCTGGCCTCGCGCATGAGATGTCACACACCGAGCGGGACCTGGAACAAGCACGAGCCCGCCTCGGACAACAACAAGGTCAACTGGCACTGGAACATCTCCAGCAGGCGATCAACCGCTCTTCGCAACTGCTCGACTCGCTGCGACAGCGTGAACAGCAACTCTTCTCGGCCGCACAAACAGATCACCTCGCCGAGCAAACCCGACGATTCCTCGAACTGGCCGAGCGACAGCGGCAGCTCGCAGAGCAGGGAGCCCAGTTGTCCTCACAGCTCGGCGCACCGATCAGCGACGCGCCGCAGTGGACCCGACCGCTCTTGAGACAGCTCGTCGCCCTCGAACAAACCCATCGCACCCTGGCCGACGACCTCCGCGCATTGCGACTGCAGGTGACCGATCTAAGCCTGGTGCAACATGTGACCGAGCGTCTGCAGCGCGAGATGATTGGTATTGCCGACGACTTACAGCGGCGACAGGTGAGTGCAAATGTGTATGAGAGACAGCGGAACATCGCCCACCAGCTCGACCTCATCGCACAGTCCCTTACCTCGCAGTCACTCAATCTGTCCGCGCACGGCGACCCGCAATCGACACCTCCAAGCGATACACCACCCAACCCCGCGTCACGACAACTCACCGCTGAGCAAACTGGCGAACTTCAACTCCTGTTGGCATTACTCGAAGACGTCGCAAGTCGCACCAAATCGCTCTCCACCAACGCCGCGCTCAATCCCGAGGAACACCAACTCCGTGAAGCCGAACTGCAGTCAGAACAAACGCAACTGACCGCGTGGCTAAAGGCGCTGCTGCGACCGACGGCGCCGGAGTAGGGGGTTGTTGGCGGTTGGCTCTCAGCCGTCAGCTTTCGGCGAACAAAAACGGGAGCGTGTTGTCAGACGAACTCCACCTCCCCCGGCGCAGCCGAAATGGGGGCGGGGCGAATCGAGCCTGCGAGATTCGGGGAGCGGCAGACCGCGTCACGGCACAACACCGCGTACCTCCTTCAACGTCAGTGACCAACAGCCAAATGCCAACCGCCCCCGGCGTTACTCAGCTGAGAACCGCCAGACGCACACGTGCGAGTACGTCTCCCCAGGATGCAGAATCGTCGAGGGGAACTGCGGCTGATTCACCGAGTCGGGATAGTGCTGCGTCTCCAGGCACAGAGCGCTGCGGTGAGGATACTCCTTCCCCCCTTTGCCGGTCTGTCCTTTCAGGAAGTTACCCGAGTAGAACTGTACGCCCGGCTCGGTCGTCAGCAATTCGAGCACGCGGCCCGAATTCGGATCCTTCAGCTTCGCAACCGGACGCAGTTCTCCGGCGGTCCCATTGACCACGAAGTTGTGGTCGTACCCAATCGTCGAGGCCTCATCGAGCGTCTCAATGCGTTCGCCGATTCGGGTCGCCTTGCGGAAGTCGAGCACTGTCCCGGCAACCGGTTCAATCTTCCCCGTCGGGATGAGCGTCTCATCAACCGGCGTGTACTGATCGCAGAACAAGTGCAACTCATGATCGAGCACTGTCGCACTTCCCTCACCGCCCAGATTGAAATAGCTGTGGTTCGTCAGGTTGATCGGTGTCGCCTGGTCGGTCGTCGCCGAGTAGCTCACCGACAGTTCATTCGCATCGTTCTGCAATCGATACGTGACCACCATCGACAGCGTGCCGGGATAACCCTCTTCGCCATGCGGACTGACATACCGGAACTCAACCCCGGTCGCCCCGTCCGCCTCAAACGGCCGTGCGGTCCAGACGACCTGATCCAGGCTCCGCTCCACCCCACCGTGCAGTGCATTTGGTTCATTGTTGATCGCCAGGGTGTACGACTTGCCATCGAGCGAGAACATCCCCTTGGCAATCCGGTTCGCCACCCGGCCAGTGG
>JAGQQB010000131.1 GCA_020426425.1 Planctomycetaceae bacterium
ATCAGTGCGACTGGTCGTGTGGACATGCGGTGAGATTGGCAAGCGGAGGTACTGAGGGCGGCCGAACAGCATGTCGTTGATCGTTCTCCGATCAAGGCGTTGGATCGCGGAGCGATCCGCGACGATGGGCTTCCGGCCGAATCCCGATGTGAACAGAAATCACACGCATTCTGCGAGAAGAACGGTCATCTGTCGACCGTAGCAGGCTTCCGCCGAGTGGCTTTCGTAATCGGCGGTCGAGCGGTAGCGAGAACCGTTTCTGTTCCAGCCCGTAGAGACGAGTCATTCAGTTTGCACAGTTGGCGCGGAAAGCGCGAGTTACGCCACGAACAGCGAATTGAACGCGATCCAGCGCATCGACAACAGCACCAGGACCAGGCACATCCACCAAGAGGCGACCTGGGCGGACTGGTTCTTGCGGATGGTGAACAGCAGCGCGACCCCCATGCCCGTGGCCGCGAACTTGAACGCAATCAGTTGATTGGGGTCGCCGATCACCTGCGATCCCAGCGGATTCAGTTCCCGCATCTGGCCGGCTCCCGAGGCGAGCATCGTCCACAGCAGGTCGAGGCAAGAGAGGACGGCAATGAACGCCAGCGACCGGACCACCGCCTGCAACGCGATCGGCGAATCGGAGGTGATCGACAGGGCATTGAAGCCGAAAGGGGGATACGCGAGCAGGTGCCCAAATGCCAGGACGCACAGCAACATTCCCAACACCGTGAGTGGGTACGCCGCGTGATTCAGGATTGTCGCCCCAGCGTGCAAGCTGGCGAACGAGGTCTCCAGCGCCTCCAGTTCCGCCACCTGCTGCTCGATCGCCTGGCTCAATTCGGGCGACATGTGGATCGCATTCCAATCCCGTTCAAAGGACTCGCGATTGATATAGTCGGGAACGTAGGTCAGCAGATCCTCGAACGAATCGCCAAACGACTTGCCGTCTCCTTTCTTTGACGACAGCATCATCAGGAGTTCGGCCCGGCCAGAGCCGTTCGCGAACACCGTGCTGGTTTCGTCGGTCACCCAGAGGATGTCACCGGCATCGAGATAGTCGCACAATTCCCAGAATCGCACCTGTTCGTTTCGCTCCAGAATGCGGCCCGGGATCTCATTGCCGTTGATCAGTACCGTCTTCCCGGACGACTCAAGGATGTATGGTGCCGAAAGAAAACGACCACCCAGGAACACAAGTCCGCAGTCGGTTTCGTAGGTCTTAGGGGTGTTCTTCGCAGCAGCGACTTCCTCGCTGAACTCTTCTCGACGGAATTCGGTGGACCGGCGTTGACGACGTGGCTTCACCGAATCCAGGTCCTCCGGCAACTCCTCTGCAGTGCGATCAGACCCGAATTCCACATCGGTCGACGTCACTTCATCCAATTGAGGCCGCGAGGCGTTAGAGCGGGCAGACACATCCCCGGTATACATGAAGAACAGTGGCGCTAGCAGCAGGACATATGCCTGAGTAAACCGGGGGAGACGGAAGGCAGCTCGCATGGGGCGACTCCACATGGGGCGGAGATTCTGTGGGGCGTGTGGTGGGATGTCGAGGACTGCGAAACACCTCGATGTTCGTTTAACGCCGCTCAGCGTTCGTAGGCGCTGACAAAATTGACGAATCGTCAACTTTTCTCCGATTTGCCGCATGGGGCACAGTGGCGACACCGTTGCACTTCCAGGTCCATTCCCTGCATTCGGTGTCGTGAAATAGAGCTGGCAATCGAAGCAACTGGACACCGTCACTCGTCGTCGGTCGGGGTAGCGAGCCACACGTCGACGACCCACGGGAAGTGAACGCATGTTCCGTTGAGGTAGAACTGGACGGAACGTCAGCTCTTCATGAAAGCCTTGTCCACCTGACTTGAGTTGCTGGTGGGGCCCCGCATCGCGACCAAAGTGCTGGACGACTAGAACCCCTAATCGGAAAAGGTTACCTGTCCGGAACGACCGTCAGGTTCCGGATGATTCTTGCACATTCTACTTCCGGCATTCCGTGCAGCTTCGGTTTCACAGGGAGCGCCTCCGATGAATCTGGTGCTGATCACTGCATTCAATCGACGCCGACTATGGGTTACGCCTGAAGTTCGGTGCAGATCGTGGACACGGAAGGACACCATTATGTTGGGTTTGCGTCAAATCGTCTGTTTGGTGGCCGTCACCCTGCTGACAGGCAATTCGCTGCAGGGGGCAGAGCCAACATCCTCGGAACTGATGGCCCGTCAGGTCCAGGATGTCATCTTGCACGAGGGGCAACTGCAGGGGCAGTTTGTAACTGGCCAAGGGGCCGCTGTTGCCGGGGCCAGGGTGCAATTGCGAAGCCGGACTGAAGTGGTTCGCGAAACGTTCACCGATGCCACCGGCAAGTTCTCGTTCGCAGAGCAAAAGCCTGGAATTTACGAACTCGTGGTCGATCGGCAGGTCCACGCAGTCCGCGTCTGGGCCGTTGACGTTGCTCCTGCCTCGGCGAAGGAAGGGGTGACCCTGGTGCATGGCGACGTGGTTCGCGGTCAGGTTGGAACACTCGGAATGATTGGTGCCGCTGGTGCCGTGGGAGCTGTCGGGGCCACGACAGTTGTGGCTTCAACGCTGGCGATTAAGAAGTCCACCGACAACGAAAAGTTGCTCGACTCAATTTTGCATTCCACCAGCAACTGACCATCAAGGCTGAGCGACAGCAGTTCGACTCCGCGAGGATAATCATGCAGGCGACGCGCCCAAATCAAGGGCACGTCGCCTGCATTCGTTTGCTGGGCGCCACAAGAGCGGTGCGTTGGCCCTGTTCAGGGGAGGGGAGCGGCACTCAACGCCACACACTTCCAGGTACAGCGCTGCTCGCCAATATTGGACGGCGACCTCGAACGGCATTCAGTCGACATCGCTGAAACGCGAGGTTGCTCCGCATCGTGTTAACCTGGCGAGCTTGGGGTGAGCTTGCTGCTAGTGGCGATTCTTCTGCCTGAAACGGTCATGTCGATCGACACGGTTCTTATGATTAGAGAAAGCCTGTCCGATTCTTAGCAGTAACACCGTCACGTCTCTGGCACATGAGCCGGTCGCGACGGCTGACCAGTTTGGGGGAAGGACGCGACTGCTATGAAGATTCATTCACGATTTGCCCGGGCAATTTGCCTGATGACGACTTGGGCCGTACTGCTGCCCGCTCCTGAAGTGTTTGCCGAAGCGGCATCGACAACCACGCCTGTGGTTGCAGACATCACCCTGCAGGATGGGCTCCTGCATGGACGTCTGGTGACCCCGGAAGGAACCGCAATAGCTGGTGTCACAGTGCGTTTGTTGCGAGAGCAGCAGATCCTTGCTCAAGCGACAACAGATGCCACAGGAGCATACTCGTTTGCTGGACTGCGAGCAGGTGTGTATCGGCTGGAAACGGCCACTGGCGGGGCGACCGTCCGCGTCTGGTCCGCTGCGGTCGCACCCCCGTCGTCTGTTGAGTCGTTCACTCTCGTGGAAGGCGAGGTCGTGCGGGGACAGTTCGAGGATCTCGATCGGTTACATGTCATTCTCTTGGGATTGGGGACCGCCGGATTGGTGACCGGGACTGTCGGGATCGCTCGGGCGGAAAGTGCCCGTCGCGTTGCCCTGCGAGCCGCACAAAGTCCATGACGAGTCTCTGACGCGGAATCACGGAAATCGGAATCGACAAATTCCGAGACGTCACGCGGTCGAGGACGCAAGACTTGTGTCCTCGACCGTTGTCTATTTCATGCTCAACGCTGTACACATGACGCGCTGCCGTTCACTTCTGGCAACGGTTCGTCACAATCGCCCTGAAGCTAGCGGGGGCTGCGACGATTTGCAGACAAACCGTCGCTGACATGTTGCCCGTCGCCCCGGAGATTCGGAATACTCTGGGCAATTGTCTGAACATCTTCCCCGCGCGACGCCCCCACGCGATGCCATGTGGAGCCTGCTGACGTACGCCAACAACTGCGGAAAACCGGTCGGGACTTGATTCCTGTGCGGTGGCAGGTCAGCCTGAGTGGGATTACGACCGCAGGATTCGTCGGCCACCTATTCGACCGCAGGGCTGGCAGTCCGGTGTTCCGTGGATTGATGTGACTATGCTGAGCTATCGCTGTCCGCTGTGTTCCTCGCGGTTTACTGCCGACAACACCGTCGATCTGCGCTGTCCGGAGTGCGGAGCAGACATTCTGACGGGCGAAGCGCAAACGATCGAAGGACTGCAGCGTTCTTCCGATCCGGCTGATAGCGATTCCGAAGCAACCTTCATTTCTGATGAGTTTGCCGAACAGGTGATCGACCCAGCGCGGGGGACCGTGGGACTTCAGTCGGGTGAAGTCGAGGAACTCGAACTCAAGGCTGGCGAGCGAGCGGACACGCGGGAAGACGAACCACCAGAGGATTCCGCTGCCAGCAATATCACCGATGGCGGACGAACGCTCGCCGACGAGGACGAATCAGAGCGTACATTAGTTCTCTCCGAAGAGGACTTGCCCGGTCTGCCCGACGACGAATTCGGTACCGACGCCGGTCAGACAATTGCGCTCGATCCGAACCGTCCAATCGCCGCTGATGATGCTGGCGCGACCTACGTGCTGGATGAGGACGCGAACCCAGCCAGTGGAGATTCATTCGCTGATGCTACAGCGGCCACCATCGGTCTGCCCGATCATCCTCAGGGTGGACTCGATTCACCGAGCGGTGATGGGGGGCCGACGACCTCAGATGCCGATTCGGAGCAATTCGACAAGACTGCCGCAACACTTCTGTCGGACATCGATATCTCCGACGAAGACATGCGGACGATCGCCTCGAACTTCGATGCGTCCGAGGCATCGGCCGACCCGATGATGACGATTAAGTCGCGGCCCGACGCTGCCGCGACGCAGGGTTTGTTGAGCGGTGACGGCGACGAGACCGTGCCGAATCGTTCGCTCGCCGGACAAGGTGAAGTGCTGCCGCCCGGGCGACTGGCGGAGTACGAACTGCTGAATGTACTCGGTGAAGGGGGTATGGGGATCGTCTACTCCGCCCGGCAGACATCTGTTGACCGGCATGTCGCGGTCAAGATGATCAAAGACACGCTTGCAGCGAAAACTTCCCAGCGGCAGAAATTCCTCGCCGAGGCGATCGTCACCGGCGATCTTGACCACCCCAACATCGTCCCAATTTACGATGTTGGTAAGGACTCGCACGGCGCCCTGTTCTACTCGATGAAACAGGTACAGGGGACGCCGTGGCACAAGGTGATCCGCCAGAAGTCGCTGCATGAGAATCTGGAGATTCTGCTGCGCACTGCAGATGCCATGGCCTTCGCGCATGCCCGGGGCATCATTCACCGCGACCTCAAGCCCGAAAACATCATGCTTGGTGAGTTCGGCGAAGTCCTGGTAATGGACTGGGGGCTCGCGGTCTACAAGGGGAGCGAGCAGAAGTCGAAGCGGCTGCGGCAGTCGACGAGTATGGGCGGGACGCCCGCCTACATGGCTCCGGAAATGGCGACCGGGCCGATCGAACGTATCACCGCCGCGAGCGACATTTATCTACTCGGTGCGATTCTGTGGGAGATCGTGACGGGCCGACCGCCGCATCCTGGCAAGAAAGTACAGGAGTGCCTGCTCGCGGCGATGAAGAACGTCATCCGCGAAACCGACAAGAGCGGCGAACTGATCGACATAGCCCGTCGCGCACTGGCGACGCGAGCGGAAGATCGCCATGTCTCGGTCCGGGAGTTCCAAGAGGAGATTCGGAGCTATTTGTCGCATTTTCGGAGAGCCTCGCCATGGCCGCCCGGGCGGAAGAGGATTTGCAGCGCGCACAATCAACCAACGACTACACCGATTACGCCAAGGCGGTGTTTGCGTTCGAAGAAGCGGTCTCCCTCTGGTCGGGCAACGTGTCTGCCAAGGCAGGTGTGCAACGCGCGCGGTTCGCATACGCTCAGAATGCCTTCCGCAAGGGAGACTACGATCTCGCGGCGTCGCAGCTCTCGGACAGGCATGCCGATCAGGCAGAGTTGTTGCGACAGGTGAACGCGGCGAGCGAAGAACGCAATGCGCGGAAGCGACGTCTGCTGCTGGCGCGTCGCGCGATGCTAGGTCTCGTGGCGCTGATCTTCACGATTTCAACGGTTGCCTTCTTCTGGATCCGCTCGGAACGCAACGAGGCGGTCTTCCAGCGTGGTCTCGCAGAAGCGAAGTCGGTCGAACTGCAGAAGCAGACGGAGATTGCCGTCAAGCAAACCGAGATCGCCAAGACAAACGCTGCCGAAGCACTCAAGCAACAGACAATTGCCGAAACAAATGCTGAGGAAGCACTGCGACAGAAAGGGATTGCCGAAGTCAAAACGCAAGAAGCGATCGAGAACGAAATGAAGGCGATCGCGAACGAGAAACTCGCATTGGCCAATGAGCAGAAGGCGATCACCAGCGAGATGCTGGCCCGCGCGAACGAGCAGGAGGCTCTGCGGCAGAAATCACTGGCGGAATACGAAGCATACGTCTCCGGGATCGGACTGGCCGCCGCAAAGATTGAAGAGAATGCGTTCGATGTCGCTGAGCAGTTGCTGCAGGCCAGCGATCCCGACTTGCGAAATTGGGAGTGGGGGCGTCTGCAGCATCTCTGTCAGCAGTCGAAACTGGCCATCCATGCTACAGCTACGGTCGATGCGATCGCCATGTCCCCCACGGTCGACCAATTCGTGATGGCGACCTGGGACCGGCGGGCGGTCATCGTCGACTTGAATTCGGGCGAGCAACTACGAGAACTCGTCACCGGTGGGAAGTATGTTCATGCGGCTGACTGGTCCCCCAATGGCAGCATCATTGCCACGGGCGGCAGCGATCCTGCGGGCTTCATCCGTCTGTGGGACGCACAGACGGGCGAGTCTTTGGTGACGGTCACTGGTCATGATGACACCGTGATCAGTGTTCGCTTTTCCCCCGATGGACGCTGGCTGCTGACCACTTCCTACGACAGTACCGCTCGACTCTGGCAGGTGACTGGCACAGTCGATGCGCCCGAGTTGATTCCGGCACTCACGCTCATGGGGCACAGTTGGTGGGTCTGGGGAGGCGCGTTCGCCCCCGGCTTCAATCCGCTGGAGCCTGAGCAGCATTCGCGATTGGTTACGGTCAGCCAGGATGGTAAGGCGATTGCCTGGGAAATCAGCATCGTGGGGCCCGATGACAGAGATGACACCGTGGCGGTGAGTGCCGGCCCCTCGACCTCGCATCAACAGTTACAGGCAAAGCAGATCGCGGTGTTTACGGGGCATGGCAGTGCGATCTACAGTGTCGACATCTCGCCAGAGACCGGTGCGGTGGCGACTGGAGGGTACGATGGACGCGTGTTGGTCTGGAATATCGACGAGGTGCCCATTGTCACCCTGGACGATCTGCTCAGTCGACGTCAGCCCGACATGCCACTCCGATCCCTGGTCGGGCACGGAGCACCGGTTCAAACGGTCCGTTTCTCCGGGAATGGCAGTCGTTTGGTCAGTGGTGGTCGCGACAACGCAGTGCTCGTTTGGAACATGACGACCAGCGAGCGGGAACATCAGTTTCGCGGTCATTCCCGTGCGGTCCGGTCAGCCTGCTTTTCCAACGATGGATTGCAGGTGGTCTCTGGCGGGCATGATGCCCAGGCGCTGGTTTGGGATACACGGACCTATGCGGAATCGCGGGATCTCAAGAACACGGTATTGCATGAACATCGCGATGCCGTACTCGGGGCAAGGTTCTCCCCCGACGGCAAGCAGATTGTGACTGCCGGACGTGACCGCATCGCCATGACCTGGGATGCCGCCACCGGCGAGCGGCTGCAGACCTTCCGCGAAGGACACGAATACTTGGCAATGTCGGGAAAGATGCTGCCCGGCGGCAAGACGCTCGTCACGGCGGCTGCGGACAATTCTGTCCGGTTGTGGAATGTCGAAGAAGGAACACAGAAGTTGACGCTTCCGGTCGCGACGGGCCGTTCGGCACTCCTCGCCTTATCGAGCGAAGCGACTTGGCTCTACACCGGAGCACTGGTCCCCAGCGGTGAGGGAAATTCACTCAGTGATGGTGCTCAGGCATGGCGACTGGCGGAGCTGGCCGCTTGGGACGGCGCGGTGGAATCAGCACCGCATTCGATCTCGCTTACCGGCCACAATGGTCCCGTCACTGCGGTCGCGGCGTCGCCGACGAATGATCATCTGGTCGCCACTGGCGATGCCAATGGACGCTGCATTTTGCGGGACATGCATACGGGGGAAGTGCTGTGGAGTGTGCGGCATCACACCGGCAGGATCACCGGGATTCGATTCACACGCGATGGCCAGCAGTTGCTGACCGCCAGCCAGGATCACACCGTCGGGCGGTTGGATGTTGCCGACGGAAATGAACGTGGCGTGCTCAAGGTCGGCGCTGGAGTGCAAGTGCTGGAGCTCTCACGCGATGGCGTGACGGCACTCACCGTCAGCACACTCCCGGACGCCCCGACGCCGCATGCGTCGCGAATTCACTGGTGGGATCTCAACACGGGCGACGCGCGACGCACAATCGACCTGACTGAGTTTTCGGTTGCGTCCATTGGAACGACTTCCGACCCCAATCTGGCGGTCATCTGTTGTTCGGACAACTCCGTGCGGTTGCTCAGACTGACGAATGACGAACAGCCTGTCGGGGGGACACTCCTCGATTTTCAGCAGCTTGGTGGCGTCGTACAGTCGGCGAGCTTCGTCAATGACGATGCTCAGTTGCTGACAGTCGGTGGCAACGAAGCCCGCTTGTGGGAGGCCAGTTCTCGACGGCTCATTAAGAGCTACAGTCCCCACGGAGCAATCGCCGCCGCGACCTTCTCACCAGACGGAAGCAAAATTGCGACCGGTAGCTGGGATCATGCAATCAAAGTCTGGGATGCCACTACTGCCGAACCGCTCATGAAGCTTGAGGGACAACACACCGGCTACATCAACAGCGTGGTCTATTCCCCCGATGGAACCCTGCTGCTCTCAGCCAGCGATGATCGGACCGCCATCCTGTGGGATGCCCAGAGCGGCGCAGTCGTTCGCGTCTTGCAAGGTCATCGCGACCGGGTGCGTGCGGCCGTCT
>JAGQQB010000132.1 GCA_020426425.1 Planctomycetaceae bacterium
CATGGCGTGGAATCAGAAAGGGGTGCTGGTGAGCGGTCGCGATCCTGATGGCAACTGGGGCAATCTCACCCGACCAGAGCAGGATTGATCGCTGTCGCCCGGTCGTGGGCACGCTGCCACGTGATTCGCGCGCGTGGCATCAACAACTGGCTCAACTCGTTCACAAGTCTTCCACCTTCGAACTCCACACCACATGTCGAAACCCTACCATCAGGAATTGCAGGCCGCCTTGGACGCGGTCGCGAAAGCCGCGCGAGTTTGCCAGTCGGTGCAGTCTCAGATCCAACCTGAGTCGCTGGAGAAGAAAGACCGCAGTCCGGTCACGATCGCGGACTACGCCAGTCAGGCGATCGTCTGCCACTCCCTGCATGCCGCGTTCCCGGACATCCCCGTACTGGCGGAGGAAGACGCCGTCGATCTGCGCACCGGTGAAAGTGCGCAGTTCGTGCAGCAAATTGTCACCGAACTTCAGCAGGCTGGATTGCCAGCGACGCCTGAACTGGCGTGTGACTGGATCGATCTGGGAGGCCACGATGGGTCTGCGTCGCGATACTGGACGCTGGACCCGATCGATGGAACCAAAGGCTTCCTGCGGAAGGAGCAATTCGCCGTCTCACTGGCACTGATCGTTGATGGACAAATTCAGGTGGCGGCGCTGGCATGTCCGAATCTCGCGGCGTCTGATCCTTGGGACAAAGAGCGCGGCATCATCATGACGGCGGTACGCGGCCAGGGAGCACAGTTGTATCGACTCGCCGACCTCAAAGCCGCACCGCAAGCGGTTCGTGTCAGCAACACCAAGACTCCTGAACGTGCCCGCATGTGCGAGTCGGTCGAATCAGGGCATAGCGATCACAGCGGTTCCGCTGAGATCATGGAGAAGCTTGGGATCACCGCGCCGCCGGTCCGGTTGGATTCGCAGGCGAAATATGCGGTCGTCGCCCGTGGCGAAGCCGATATGTATTTACGGCTCCCCACGCGCCCCGGTTATCGGGAAAAGGTGTGGGATCATGCCGGAGGCGTCCTCGTGGTCGAGGAAGCCGGCGGTCAGGTGACCGATGTCGACGGCAAGCCGCTCGACTTTTCGCTTGGCTCCGAACTTTCGGACAATCGCGGTGTCGTTGTTACCAACGGCCAGTTTCACGATGCCGTTCTGGCGGCGGTTGCGAGTACATTGAATGGTTAACGCGTCGTGTGAGATCGATCGGGCAGTGTTCAAACACGCAATTGCGTCGCAGCCGGAGGCTCGTTGATCTGCCATGTTGAGCGTCTGGATCAATCCAAACACCGGTCTGCTCGTTCCAGAATACGCCACGCCACTTACGCTGCTGGTCGTGGCTGGAGTCGTGTTTTGCCTTGCCGCAACCAAACTTGGAGCCGACATCGTCCTGCTGGGGGGCTTAACGTCTCTCATCCTCACCAAAGCCGTCACCATTCCGCATGCGGTGCATGGCTTCGCGAACGAAGGTCTGGTTACCGTTGCGATTCTGTTCATCGTGGCCGAGGGTCTCGAACAGACGGGGGCGGTTGGTCATTTGATCCAATACGTGCTGGGGACTCCGCGCACGCAGAAATCGGCCCTGGGGCGAATGGTGTTCCCCGTCGCCGCAATGAGTGCGTTCCTGAACAACACGCCCATCGTCGCAGTGATGTTGCCAGTGCTCGATGACTGGGCCAAGAAAGCCCGACTCTCAGTGTCACAACTGATGATGCCGCTCAGCTTCGCCACGATTCTAGGCGGACTCTGCACAGTTCTCGGCACGAGTACCACGGTGGTTGTGAACAAATTACTCGAAGCGGCCTCAAGGGAGGGGGAGTTCGCGCAACTCGACATGGCCCCGCTCGCCCTGTTCGAACTTGGCTGGGTCGGCCTCCCATGCTGCTTGGCGGGCTTGACGTACTTGTTGCTCACCACCCGATTCCTGCTGCCAGATCGTCGGCCAGCGATGGAACAGTTCGACAACCCGCGCGAGTACACCGTAGAAATGCTGGTGGAACAGGGGAGTCCTCTCGTCGGCAAAAGTATCGAAGAGGCTGGGCTGCGGCATCTGCCAAATATGTTTCTGATGGAAGTCGAACGCGGCGGACACATTCTGCCAGCCGTCTCTCCACGTGAAATCCTCGCCGCAGGTGACCGACTCGTCTTCGTCGGTGTGGTCGAGTCTGTGGTTGACCTACAGCGATTTGCCGGCCTCTCACCGGCGACCAATCAGGTGTTCAAGCTCGATGGTCCCCGGTCCGACCGCTGCCTGATCGAAGCGGTCGTCTCGCACTCGTGCAACCTCGTCGGGATGACGATTCGCGAAGCCCAATTCCGTTCGCGGTACAACGCCGTCGTCATCGCGGTGTCCCGCAACGGCGAGCGACTCCGCGGTAAGATCGGCGATATCGTCCTGCAGTCGGGTGATACGTTTCTGCTCGAAGCGAACCCGATGTTCGCCGACATGCAACGCAATTCCGGCGACTTCTATCTCGTCAGCAAGGTCGAAAACTCAACCCCACTACGACGCGAACGCGCCTGGATGGCTCAGGTGATTCTCGCCTGCCTCGTGATCCTGGTCACGGTCTGCGGCGTCGACATTCTCCCCGCATCTGCACTCGCCGCTGCCGCAATGATGCTGACCGGCTGCGTCAAGCCGCGAGAAGCCCGGGCGTGCATCGACTGGGGTGTACTCGTCACGATTGGAGCTGGCATCGGCATTGGCGAAGCGATGCACGACAGTCAGGCCGGCGCCACCGTCGCTCAGCAGTTCATCTCCCTCGGCGGCAACGATCCCGCTGTCACGCTCGCGATTTTGTACGGCGTGACGATGCTGTTCACCAACCTGATCACCGCCAAGGCCGCCGCCACGCTGATCTTCCCGGTCGCCCTGTCGACCGCCCAGCAATTCGACGTCTCGCCGATGCCGTTCATCGTCGCCATCATGATTGCCGCCGCCGCCAGTTTCGCCACCCCGGTCGGCTACCAGACCAACCTCATGGTGCAAGGCCCCGGCGGCTACCGTTACAGCGACTACATCCGCTTCGGCGTCCCGCTAAGCCTGCTGCTCTGGCTCGTCTCGGTCATTGTTATCCCGCAGGTGTGGACGTTCTGAGCCGCAGCATTCGCCGCCCCCCACTCACATTGCCAGCAGCGGCGTTGCGCAACGAGTCGACACAAAGCGTTCTGGAATCCATCCACAAATCCGCTGCCCCCTCGTGAGCCGAGGACATCTGGCGGTTGGTGGTCGTTCCCGACACCGCTAGCGTCGGCAACATCCGTCTGCCTGCACCGCCTTCGATTCGCATGCGCTGACCACGATTCATCTGATGCCCCCCTGCGAACATCTCTGGCGAGTCCCCATTTGCCATGAGGCGTGAGATTGGTTCTGATATGGGCCGGTTCCGGTCGTATCCCATTGGGACGTCATAGACCGCCCCTTGCTTACCAGACTCAGCTGAGGAGATTGAGGATGTCCAGCTTTTCGCGTGACCGGGTAGTAATTCCGATCGACTTCTCGGAGGAGTCGCAGAATGCGTTGCGGGTCGGCCTGGAAGTCTCAGGTGACGTCGAGAAACTCCATCTGATTCACGTCCTGCCGCCGCTCGAAGCAATTTCGCCAGCTGCGGTCTGGGGCGATCTGACCGATTCCCAGCGAGAACAGTCAGTCCGCAAGTATGCCCAAGATTTCCTCGCCAAGAATGGCGCAAGTGATGCGGAACTGACAGTCGTGGTGGGAGATCCCGGCAAGGAGATCACCAGGTTTGCCGAGAAAGCCAACGCAGACCTGATCATCATTTCGTCGCATGGTTATCACGGATTCAAACGGATGATTCTCGGGTCTGTGGCGGAAGCGGTGATTCGTCATGCCGATTGCGCGGTGCTGGTACTCAGGCGAACTGACGCGGAATAACACGGTCGACGAGTTCGAAAACGCTCTGGAGGTGGCGAATGCGACCGACGGGAACATGGGTCTTGCTGCTTGCCTGGTTGATCAGCGTAGCCAGCGTGACATATGCGGGGGACGAACGTGATCCCCGTCGGTTGCGACGATCTCGTGTGGCGGCGTCAACACCCCCTGTCGGCTCATTGCAGTTGTTGTGGGAGCAACGTCAGGCGCACCCGCCGCAACCAGCGTGGCCTGGTCCGGCGAAGTGGGATGCGTACATCCATCTTCGTGGCTTGCGCGACATGCGTAACTACGATCATGCTCCGCAAGTGACGTTGACCGAATCAGCCCTCTACTTCACGAACATTGTCGACGATACGCTCACCTGCCTTGATGCCGCCACCGGCACCGAACGCTGGCACTGGACCGCAGATGGTCCGATTCGCATGGCTCCTTTTCTGTTTGATGATGCAGTCTACTGCGGTTCCGACGCCGGTCAGGTCGTCTGCTTGTCCGCCGAAACCGGCGCAGTGCGCTGGCGCCACACAGTGCCGAGCACTGCTTCACGCATCCTCAACAACGGACGGTTCATCTCCCCGTTTCCCTGCCGAACCGGAGTGTTGGTAAGTCAGACAGCCGATGGACCCACGGCTTGGTTCGGATTCAGCCTGCTGCCGTGGAAACCATCTTACCTGTGCGCTGTCGATGCGCGCACGGGCCGCGCCAGTGCTGCGTCGCATTACGTGCGTGAATTGCAGCAGGAAACTCTGGAAGGACCACTGGCTCTTTCCGGAGATGCCCTGGTTGCCTGTCGAGGTCGAGTGGCGCCGCGACTGTTCCAATTGGCCGACGGCAAACCGGGCCGAGTTTTGAGCGGGGGAGGCGGCAGCTTCCTGACTGTTGCTGAAGATGACACGATCTGGCATGGACCAGGAAACAAGGCCGGCTGGGTCACACATTCGGACCAGAGCCAGCAACGTCCGCTGCAAACATTGTCCGGTTGGAATTTGGCTGTGCCGTTGGAGAACGATCTGCTGGTAGGGGGGGATACTGCGGTGGCCCGATTTGCGGCTGATGCCGTGTCGCCAACGTGGCGTGTCCCGATCTCTCAGGCCTACACGTTGTGCGTGGTCGGACAAGTCGTGCTGATCGGATGTGACGGAGAACTTGTGGTGCTGGAAGCCGCCAATGGAGCAGTGCGCCAACGCATCCCGGTTCCTGGTCGTGCGTTAACACTAGAAGCCGCCCACGGGCGCGTCGTTGTCGCGACCGATGCCGGTGAGTTGCAGTGCTATCGAATATCGCCCGAGTCCATTCAGTCATCGCAAGTCGCCGCCGCACCTATGCCGCAGGCAGACGATGTGAAACTCGTCACTGAGCGCACGGACACCGCGCCGGTTGGCAATTCAGGAACGACATCTCCACCGCCGGTGACGCGCGGACTTGTGGGTCGGTGGGTGTTTCATGAATGGATGGCTGGCAAGCCGTGGCATCGTGGTCCGCTGCTTCCAGATGTCGAGGATCTGGCCGGAACCCATGCGGCGGTGATCTCAGGGCCAGTCCAATTGCGTGAAGCTGGCGGAGCGCAAGGACTGGAGTTCGATGGGCGCGAAGTCAGTGTGAATGTTCCCGGCCAGCGTGACAATCTGCCACTCCCACGCCGCGAATTGAGTGTCGCCGCCTGGGTACGAGTCCAGGCACCACTCACCTGGGGCGGCATCGCTGGATTCGTGCAGGACAATGGATCCTACGAACGTGGCTGGTTGCTCGGGTATCGCGGCGAGAAACTGTCCTTCGCGGTCGCAGGCAGTGATGGCGGCAACGGACTCACTTACGCCATCGCGCCCGAGCCGTTCGACCAGGAACGCTGGACGCATGCAGTGGGCACGTACGATGGGACCGCGCAGCGGCTGTATGTGAACGGGGAGTTGGCAGCGGAAATGACGACCGAATCGGGAGACATCCTGTATCCCGATCACGGCTTCCTCGAGTTGGGCGCTTATCGTGACGACAACGAGTTCTTCCGCATGACGGGTCAGTTGCACGAAGTGAATCTCTACGAAACTGCCCTGTCGCCGGATGAGGTGCGGCGACTCTACGAACAGAAGCAGAAACTGTTTCCGCAACCGATCACACTTCCCTCCGGTCCGGCGCTGCGTTTCACTGGCCCAGAGGCGGCTGAGTTAATCTGGACGACGGAAGAACCATGCCCCAGTGTGGTTCACTGGAAGTTCCCCGACCTTTCCGATGCTGCGCAGACGATTCGACAGGCTGCGCCGACCACCGACCATCGCGTCGTCTTGACCGGGCTGCCGCGACGTCGCGTCGGCAGTTACGTGATTGAGCTGGAACAGGACCAGCAGCGGTCATTGACACAGCCATTCGAACTCGACACCTATTTGAACATGGAACCGGAGACCGTTGCCGCGCCGACCGATCTCGACGAAGCGGCGCGACAGCGCGGTCGCGATCTGTTGTCACTTGCCGGGACCGACCGGGGAGTGGCGATTGTCTTCGGGGTCACCGATGGGAAACTCTGCGAATCCCTTCTGCATCAATCTCGCCTGCGACTGATCGTGTTCGAACGAGACCAGCAACGGATCGACACCCTGCGCGCACGCTGGCGAACGCTGGGGATGTACGGAGCGCGAATCACGGTGTTACCTATTAAGCAGTGGAATCAAACCCGTTGCGTCCACGGGATCGCAAATCTCGTCTGCTCAGAGCGAAACCTGGCCGGGGAGTCACTCGGCATCACCACTGAGGAACTGCAGTCGTGGCTCGCCCCAGAGACTGGAACAGCACTATGGCGCAGTCCGCCTGACGAGTCCGTTGCAACAGACTTCGCCTCTGCGATGTCGGCAACCTGGAACGAAGTCGCCTGGGGCACACAGACAATTCACCAATGGACTCGGCCAGCTTCACCAAATTCCGGAACGTGGACGCATCAGTACGGTCGACCGGACAACAGCGCGTTTGGTGGTGAGTCGCTGGCAGGCGTCGCATCGACGGAGCAACTCGAGGTGCAATGGATCGGCTTACCCGGCCCGCGCGGCCAGCCTGACCGCAGCGGTCGCAAACCTTCGCCATTGGCTGCAGGGGGCCGGTTGTATGTCCAGGGGCAACAACGATTGACCGCTGTCGATACTGCAAACGGCAGCGTGCTGTGGGACTTGGAGATCCCCGGCTTCGAACGCTTCAACATCCCGCGCGATTGCGGCAATACCTGTTGTGATCAGCGGTATGTTTACATTGCCGTACGCGGTGAAGCCTGGCAGATTGACGGCCAGACCGGGGCCATCCTGCGTCGCCTTCCGGTAGTGAACGGGATGCCGCAGGACGCATCGTGGGACTGGGGATACATCGCCCATGCAGATGACCTGTTGATTGGTTCCTCTGTCCGCTCCGGAACTGTGTTCACTGACTTCTGGGGAGATGCATCGCAGGGCTGGTACGATGCTCGTTCCGGCGCGGCAACCCACAAAATCGGCAGTGATGCGGTCTTCGCCTGCGATCCAGACTCCGGCAAGATCGTGTGGACGCATCACGATTCTGGCGTCGTCTTGAACCCAACGCTGACGATTCTTGAAGGCCGCCTGTACTTTGTCACCTGCCGGCATCCAGAGGTGAAGGCGGCTGCCACCCGGCGACTCGGCGGTTCGGAAGTGTGGGAGCAGCAACAACTCGTCTGCCTGAACCTGCGGACTGGCGCCGTCGCATGGGAGACCCCGGTCTCAACTGCACCAGGCAATGTGATGTTCTCCATGGCCGCCAGTGCTGATCGCCTGGTGTTAGCCTCATCAAACAATGCCGGCTTCGATGTGTACGGACTTGCCACCGAAGATGGTCGCGCGTTGTGGCATCAGCGATTTGGATGGCCCGGTGGCTCCAGTGGCGATCATGGCAAAGCGATGTCGCGTCCGGCGATTGTCGGTGGCAAGGTCTACCTGCGGCCACGTGTCCTCAGCCTGACCAATGGAGAACTCCTGCCGGAGACGATGCCCGGTGGAGGATGCGGGACCTACGCGGCAACCACGAACTCACTCATCTTCCGGCAGTCGAACATCTCCCTGTGGGATCCGTCCGCGAATCAGCTGACACAATGGTCCCGATTGCGCCCTGGCTGCTGGCTCAGCACAATCCCCGCCTGCGGAATGCTGCTCTCACCAGAAGCGGGTGGCGGCTGCAGTTGCGGCAGTTGGATCGAAGCCTCCCTCGGCTTCACCCCAACCGCTGCCCCCTAAAGAACACAGTGAACGACTCGCTGGTCAGACACTCCTTACCACCGTGGCATGCGAATTTCTTGTGGATTCAGCTTCTCATGCCCATGCCGCACAATGACCCGGGCGTTCTGGCAACGGTCCGCTGCTTCGACGACAGGTTTGAGGGCGGCCCAGAGTTCTTCGGCGTCGAGGGCGAAAAAGTACAGGATCGTATCCTGCGGGCCTTCCCACCAGGAACGGAGTTCGCCCACGTCGTCGATGGCGTCGAGCATTTCCTGAATCATGTCATTGATGTCGGACCCATCATACACCTCGTCCGGCAGCGTGGTTCCATCGAGCACAATGGCGACGCATTCCGCGAGGCCGAATTCCTTCTCCTGTCGCTGCCCATTGTGTTCAAACCGCACGACCGACCCCTTCGGCGCCCCACGCTGCATCAGCGTCTTCAAGACGACCGGCAACCCCTGTTTGAGGTCGTTCAGTTCGATTTCAATGTCGACAAACTCAATCCCAAACTCATCCGACATCTGCGACCCACCGCCGCACACATCCCCCAGCCCCTGCTCCTGGAGCGCCTCAATCAACGGATCCTCATACCGCTCCCCCCGATCCATCGGCGTGATGAATTCCCACATGGTGACAGTCACAAAATGCGATTCGGACATGGGGGCGGTCTCCCAAGGGCAAAGGGACAAAGCCTGCGTACAGGGTCGCCCAACCGGCAGCAGGAGTCAAACGTAAGCCCAGGCTGCGTGTTCATAATCAGGCTCGAAGCTCCACAAGCCAGCATGCCACCAGGACCGATGCTACAGGGCACCGTGCTCCATCGATTCCGCTTCCATCGCTGCTCAGGTAGGCTACTGCTCTCGGCAATCAGCAACCACAGGGCGACGTGATGACTCCTGCAGAATTCATTGAACGTTGGGCGAAGTCGGGTGGGGCCGAAATGGCGAACTCGCAGT
>JAGQQB010000133.1 GCA_020426425.1 Planctomycetaceae bacterium
TCCTTGGCATCTCGGCGCTGATCGTGCCGCTGGGTGTTGATCGCCAACTGGTCCTGCTCGATGTACCCCTGATGATCGCCGCGTCGATCACGACGTACGGCATGTCCCTGGATGGCCAGATCAACCGCATCGAAGGGGGGCTCCTGTTTGGCGGGCTCGTGGCGTACACGCTCTGGTCCATCTGGAAGAGCCGACAGCAATCGAATCCGGAGGTGCTGCAGGAGTTTTCAGAGGAGTTTCCCAGGGTCGAGCAGCCTGGCGCGAAGTTTGTGCTTCTCCAGTGCGCCCTTTTACTCCTGGGTCTTGCGATGCTTGTGAAGGGCGCCGATCTGTTCCTCGACTCAGCCGTTGTGCTCGCGCGGGGTTGGGGGTTTTCGGAACTGGTGATCGGTCTGACGCTGGTGGCGGCGGGCACATCGCTCCCAGAGGTCGCCACCTCAGTCGTGGCCGCTATTAAAGGGGAGCGGGATCTCGCGGTTGGCAATGTGATTGGCAGCAGTCTGTTCAATCTGCTCGGAGTATTGGGGTTTGCTGGATTGATCGCTCCTGCGGGGATCCCGGTGAGCGAGTCCGCGATGTCCCAGGACATTCCGGTGCTGCTGGCGACGGCCATTGCCTGCATTCCGATCTTCCTCACCGGGAACTGCATCGCCCGCTGGGAAGGAGGGCTGCTCTTCAGCTATCACTTGATCTATACGGCGTATCTCATCTTTTCGGCTCAGCAGTGGCAGTCAGGGATTGACGGCATCGCTCAACTTTTGTGGGTCATGGTCCCGTTGACACTGGCGGCGCTGGCGATTTCACTCCTGAAGAATTCCGCTCGACCGACACCTGCAACGGCAAATGTTCTGCCACCGGAGCAGGATCAGCCATAAAATCACCGACACGTCAATTCGCGTTGATCCATCGCGGCGTGGCTTCCGTTACCTGTCCGGTACGAGGTCACGTGGGTTCCCGTCGAACGACTCCTCATGTTCATCTTCCCGGTTAACACCGACGCGCCAATCTACCATCGCCCCATCGGGACGGTGGGGTTGATCGTGCTCTGCATTCTGGTGTTCCTGGGGACAGATGCCGACCTGTTGGAACGCTATAGCCTGCCGCTGGGGGCGGGGCTGACGCCGTTGCAGTGGCTCACGTCGAACTTCCTGCATGGCAGCGCGCTGCATTTGGTGGGCAACATGTTCTTCCTCTGGGGCTTCGGCCTGGTTGTCGAAGGGAAGCTGGGTTGGCAACGATTCGTGCCATTGTTTCTGGCACTGGGCATCTGCGAGTGCGCCCTGGAGCAACTCCTGCTGTGGAATTCTTCCGGCATTTCGTTCGGAGCGTCATCTGCGATATTCGGCCTGATGGCGATCGCGCTGGTTTGGGCCCCGCTGAATGAACTGACCATTGTCGGCTGGATTGTGCTACGCACATTCGTGCATGAGATCTCCATCGTCTGGTTCGCATCGTTGTTGTTGGGCAAGTCGCTCCTGGTGTGCAGCTTCACTGGCGTGACTGCATCTTCGGAGTTCCTGCATCTGCTCGGCGCGATCTTTGGTCTGATCGCCGGATTTGCGTTCCTCAAGCTGCGCTGGGTCGACTGCGAAGACTGGGACTTGATCTCCGTGATCCAGGGAAAACATCGTCGGTCCAGCCTGCCGTTGACGCATGAACCCTTGGTACAACGCAAGGTCTCAACCCGCAAGAAGCGAACACGGTCCGAACGAGCTCCAACGCCGCCGGGCCCCCCTTCGGCAACGCGATTCAACACACTCCTGGCACAGAACAAACCCCTGGCAGCCTGGCAGGAGTACAGTGGCTTGCGTCAGTTCAAGCCCGACTGGGCCCCATCGGCTGAGCAGTTGCTGGAACTGGCGCGAGGCCTACGCCAGAAGCGTGAGTGGACTTCGGCTCTGAATGCGTACCGGGACTATCTGGCCCTATGTCCTAAACCGGAGCCGGCCACGCGACTCGAAGTGGCGGAGATCTTGCTCTTCATCCGGGATCGTCCGCAGGCGGCACTCAAGCTGATCAAGGCGGTCCAACGCCAGTACCTGTCCGACCGCGACGCGCATCGGTACGACGAACTCCTCCAGCGGGCGGACGCGATGGTCGAGTCCGGGGTACTCGAACTGCGGGACGAAAGCTGGGAACTCTGAACAGTCCAGGGGCGTTTTGCAGAGCCAAGACCACAAAATATGGTGGTTTTGGCGGAGATTCCCTCGAACTATCGACCATCTCCGGTAGCCGATCGGAGACTATAGGGAGGCCTGGGAACAGAAGTTCACTTGACACCCTGTGGTTGATTCTCGCGAAATCGGCGGAATCTGCCGAAATGAGGGATTGACGCCTAGTCGGACCCCTCTAGCATGTCAACAGTCGTGGGGCGTATCCCTTCTGGGAATGGGTCTCGAATGGATTGAGTCACAGGAATTTGCAAACAGAAGACCACGACAAGATAGGTGAACACCATGTTGGTGCTGTCCAGAAAGAAGAATGAAAGTATCGTGATCAATGACAAGATCGTGATCACGGTGGTGGAAATCCGTGGCGACAAAGTGCGGTTGGGAATCGAAGCCCCGCGCGATGTGTCGATCCATCGGCAAGAAGTTTTCGACGCCCTGCGGAAGGCTGACCTGACGGTGGGTGAGGAGACCCGCGTCCACGAGTAACGCCAATTGTCAATCTGATCTGTATCAGCGCCGTCCTGAATAAGGGCGGCGTTGTCGTTTTTGTACTTTGGCGGATGTCACCGCTGATAGACCCATAGTCGCAAAACTCACAGTGGAATCTCTCACAGTTCGTCGAGACGCGACACCGCATTGTCGTTCACCTCACCGCGCACAATAATCTGACTAGCACCGCTCCTCGTTCTCGCGACACATCCTTTTCCATGATTCAAGCCGCGCTCACCGCCGAACAGTTCCTGTCCATCCGCAGCGAACTTCCCGATGCCGGTCAGTGGTCGGAACTCATCCGTGGCGTGGCGGTCTCTCTACAACCGCCCGATCTGGATCATGGAACGACGATCCTGAATCTGTCCAAGCAGCTTGCGGCGTATGTCCATGCCGGACATGACGCGACCGGCTATCCCTGCTTCGACCTCGGCCTGCTGGTCGAGCGTCGGCCAGATACGGTCTTCTTTCCGGCGGTGTCATACTTCAGCACTGGTCCCCGGTTTGCCGAAGCGGATAAGGAGATCACCGAGTCCGTACCGGATCTGGTTGTGGAACTGATCTCAACGCAAGACCGTCGGGGAAATCTGCACGACAAGACGAGCGCCTATCTGCAGATGGGAGTCCGCTGCATCTGGCATGTCGATCCGACGCAGCGGGTCGTCCTGGTCAATGGTCCGCAACAGACTCCCTGCCGATTGACAGAGTTCGAGACACTGCGCGGCGGAGACATCCTGCCCCAGTTTCAGGTCACCGTGAAACAACTGTTCGCGGAGCCGGAATGGGCCGCTTGATGTCGTTGAGCAGCCGAGCCATGGCCACAGGTGGTGCGGGCACAATGTTCGCGGGCCTGAGTTCAGGAACACGAGGGAGAGACACTTGCCGCATCTCCCGCCACAGGAATTGAAATGTTCGGTCAAGTTCAGGAGACCCAATACGATCTGCGGTTTTCGCTGTTGCGGATTCCAGTCAGGGTGCATCCCACCTTTTGGTTCGTTGGCCTGCTGATCGGCTCCAACTTTCTGAATGCAGGGATCGAGTACCTGCTGGGCTGGATCCTGGTGTTCTTCGTATCGATCCTCGTGCATGAGATGGGGCATGCACTGGTGGCGCGTTACTTTGGCTATCCGGTGCAGATCATCTTGTACGGCCTGGGAGGTCTGGCGTCCTATCTGCCTGCGGGGCGTTACAACCGGGGACAGTCTTTGGCGATTACCTTCGCTGGACCTGGTGCAGGCTTTTTGCTTGCGGGACTGACGTTCATTGGTGGCCTGTTCCTGATCCCGCTGGCCGATGGCCTGCCCGGCACAATCAGCGCGGTTCTCAAGGCTCTGTGGACCACGACGGTGATCGTCAACGTCTTCTGGAGCGGCGTGAACCTGCTGCCGGTCCTGCCGCTCGATGGCGGGTCCATCTGCCGGGATGTCCTCACCTATGTCAGTCCGCACCGCGGCCAGCTATGGACGCACTGGACGGGCGTCGTGGTCGGCGTGATCGCCGGCGCCATCTTCTTCCAAATCCGGGCTCCGTTCGCTGGCGTCATGTTTCTGCTGCTGGCGGTTCGCAACTTCATGATTTTGCAGGGCAATCGGTTTTAGAGGTTGGAGGTCAGAGGCGACAGTGTTGCCGGTGGCGGGCAACTGAGCGTTGCCGCATCCCAAGATTCTCTTGCCTCGGGCCACTCACCGCCCCTCCTCGCCACGAATTCCCCTTCCGTTTCGATCTCCAAATGGGCAGAATAAGATGAATTGTCTCTGTCGGGTCTTCCTTCGTCTCACACTCCAGTTCTCTGCCGACCATGGCTCCTTCGTCGCCGCAACGTGATGCTACTGTGGAGCAGGTGCAGGCGGTGCGTTCCGGGAATGTGGCCGTGCTGGCCGAGGTGTTCGATCTGTACCGCGATCGCTTGTGGCAAATCGTAAACTTCCGCATGGATATTCGCCTGCGCGGGCGTGTCGATGCAGATGATGTGCTGCAGGAAGCGTATTTGGATGCAGAGAAGCGGATTCAGCACTTCAATGAAGAAACGCCGGAGACATTGTTCATCTGGCTGCGACTGATCACCAGCCAAACGCTGGTCGATATTCATCGTCGGCACTTGGGCACCAAGATTCGCGATGCCAGCCGGGAACGGTCGATCTCGGGTGGCTGGACCTCCCAGTCGACCACGTTTTCTTTGTCGAGTCATCTGCTGGGGCATCTGACATCGCCCAGTCAGGCGGCGCTGCGGGAAGAACTCTCGAAGCAGCTGACCATCGCGCTCGACTCGATGGGCGAACTCGATCGCGAAGTGCTGGCGCTGCGTCATTTCGAGGAACTCTCCAATGGCGAAACCGCTAAGGTGCTCGAACTCTCCGAGCAAGCAGCCAGCCTGCGGTACGTTCGTGCCCTCGGTCGGCTCAAGCAGATCTTGCATCGGATTCCCGGGTTCTCGGACCAGTTCCCCGGTTAGTGGTTGAGGACATGTCCGTGCGGCCCACCAATCCTCCGCCCAAGTCTGATCCGTCAGTCGATCCCCCTCCCCAGGCTGCCGCGCGAAACGACTCCGATTTGCCGGATGTTCTCCCCGACGATCTGCAGATTTCCAATGAGATCACCCGCGATCCTATGGAAGTCGTCGCCTCAGAGTTCATGGACGAACTGCGTGATGGCAGGCGGCCCGATGTCAGCCAGTTCGTCCTCCGGTATCCCGACCTTTCCGAGGAGATCCGCGAACTGTTCCCGATGCTACTGGCTATCGAGGACATGAAGGCCCGCCAGGAGCTGCACGCGGTCCGGCAGCCACTCCCCGATCAACTCGACATCAAACAACTGGGAGAGTTCAAAGTTCTGCGCGAGATTGGCCGCGGTGGTATGGGGATTGTGTTTGAAGGAATCCAAGAGAAGGTCGGTCGTCATGTCGCCATCAAGCTGCTTCCCTGGCGGTTTCCAAGCCGCTCCCGGTGGCGCAAGCAATTCGTCCGCGAAGCTCAGCTGGCCGCCCGGCTCAAGCATCCTCACATCGTCACGGTCTATGCGTACGGCGAAGAAGATGGACGGTGCTACTACGTTATGCCGCTAATTCAGGGGGTCGGTCTCGACCGGCTCATTCAGCGGCTGCGTCAGGGACGTGGCATTGTGGCCGTCGATGAGATCCTGCACGAGTTCCAGCAACATGGAAAGGGGACATCGGAACTTTCGCCGGGCGGAGGGCTGTCCAACCGAGTCCTCAAACGCGGCGCGTGGCACCAATTTGCCAAAATCGCCGCTCAAGTCGCGACGGCGATGCGGTATGCCCATCGACAGGGGACGCTGCATCGCGACATCAAGCCCGCCAACATCATGCTGGACACGAAAGGGGCGTTGTGGATTACCGACTTCGGGCTCGCCATGGCCAAGGAGCATGCGGTTTCCGCGCATGAAGCACTGGCGGGCACATTGCGCTATATGGCCCCGGAGCAGTTTGATGGCAGCTTCGATGAACGGAGCGACATCTATTCCTTCGGAGTCACGCTCTACGAACTCTGCACCCTGACACCCACCTTCGCCGCGACCACGCGTGATACGTTGATCCAGCAGATCCGGTCGGGTGAGCGACGTCGTCCTCGTGCACATGTCGCGAGCCTGCCGCGGCCTCTCGAAGCGATCATCCTGAAGTGCATCGCGATCGATCCAGCAGATCGCTACCAGACGGCAGACGAAGTCCGGACCGACCTGACGCACTATCTCGGCGGGCGCCCGCTTGTGGGTCAATCGAAGTCGTTGTGGAGCAAGTTCTGGCCGTGGTCGAACGGGTGAGCCTGCTGCGGTTTCAAGGGTAGCCGCGCGACCAGCAGCTCTACGTCCAGTGCCGCGCCTGTCGCTGAGGTTGCCCCTCTCGTCCGCGCTGCATATCACGGGCGGGTGGCAAATCAAACGACCGCAGAAAGTGCGGGCGGTCTTCTCGTCCACCGCGTGTGTAATCGCGCCAGAGATCGGCGGCGATCGAGTCAGTCTGTTCTGGAGATCGCTCGACGCAGTAGGTGAAGACGCATTCAAGCAGCCGCGGCAATGCGATGCCGTGCGTCCGCTGTTCACGCTGGAACAACCAATCGGAGAAGTCCAGAAACGCAGCGAAGGGTGATGCGGCTGCGTGCCAGATCCATGCGCGGCTCGCCACGAAATTGCCACTATTGCCAATCAAGTCCCAATAGCGAGCGAAGCGACGGAGACGGTGCAGCGTCTGAAAGTCGAGCGTGCTGTTCTGTAGCAACTCGTACGGAGGCTCTGGACTGTAGACCAGTTTCCACTCGAATTCATGTCGCTGAATCGGCGTGCCGCGTAGTCGTTTGAGCATGCCCACCTGAATCTCGTGCGGCCCGAGTGCCAACAGCCGATCGAATCCGTCGGCGAAGCTCTCCAGCGTCTCACCGGGAAGTCCGAGAATCAAATCCGAATGAATGTGAACGCCTGTCTGCTCGCGCAGGAAGCGAAAGTTCTCCGCCAGCTTGTCATTGTCCTGCCGCCGACTGATCCGCTCGCCCACGTCGGGATTCAGCGTCTGCACACCAATCTCGAACTGCAGCATTCCAGGTGGAAATCGCACGATCAATTCCCGCAACGGCTCCGGCAGGCGATCTGGAATCATCTCAAAATGCAGAAACAGATCGGGGATGCCACACTCCAGGAAGAAGCTCAGAATATCACGACTGACTCGCAAATTGAGGTTGAATGTCCGATCGACGAATTTGAACTGCCGCACTCCACGATCAAGCAAGACCTGCATCGCCGCCAGAAACGCATCGAGCGGAAACGCCCGCACCGGGATGTCCAGGGCCGACAGACAGAATTCGCACGTGAAGGGGCAGCCGCGCGATGCCTCGACATAAATCACCCGATGGGCGATGTCCTCAGCAGTGTATTCAATATAGGGCAGCGCCAATTGGCCCGGCTCAGGCACGGGGGCAGCGATGATCTTCTCTGGCGGACGCCGGTCTTCCCGCAGGTCACGACACAACGTCGCGAACGCAAGATCCGCTTCTCCCGCTATCACGTAGTCCGCCAGTTCCACTATCGGCTGCGTCTCCCATTCGTAGCTGACTTCAGGACCGCCCAGCACAACCACAATGTCGGGACGAACACGCTTCAACTCCGCCACAAAGCGAGTCGCGACTGCCACATTCCATATATAGATGCCCAGTCCCAGAATCTGCGGCGACCTCTGCAACACCTGTTCGAGTACATCGACGCTGCGATCCTGAATTCCAAACTCCAATAGCTCGGTCTCACTCCGCAGCTCGCCCATGTTCGCCAGCAAATACCGCAGCCCAAACGCGCTGTGCGGATAGCGAGCATTCCAGGTGGCAAGCAAGATGGACGACATGAATGGAGTGCCTGGACACAGCGACGATGCGAGACGCCACGATGATATGGACTACCACGACTCGGCTCCATGGTGCGCCATTGAGCTTCAGGCGGTACTCGGAACTCCAGCGGCTCGCTACACTCTGGTCACCAATCACCAGACGCATCTGCCATCTCCGCCCGCACGATTTTCCCGTCACCTGATCCATGTCCCACGAGTCGCAGTCAGCTCTGGCAGCCGCCCTGAAATCATACTGGGGCTACGAGTCATTTCGTCCGTTGCAACGGCAGGCGATGGAGTCGGTGCTGACTGGGCGCGATACGCTCGTGGTCCTGCCGACGGGGGGCGGAAAATCGCTCTGTTATCAGGCACCGGCCGTCTGCCGCGACGGACTCGCACTGATTGTTTCACCGCTCATTTCATTGATGAAGGACCAGGTCGATGCCGCAGTCGCCTGCGGGATTCCGGCCGCCTTCCTCAATAGCACGCAGTCGTTCGAGGAACGCCGAGCCGTCTCCGAACAGATTCGTCAGGGGACGCTCAAGTTGCTTTATGTCGCTCCGGAACGAGTCACCCAGGAAGAGTTTCTGCAACGACTTGATCCTCAGCAGATTTCCTTCTTGGCGATCGACGAGGCCCATTGCGTGAGCATGTGGGGGCACGATTTTCGCCCGCACTATCGCGATCTGCACCAGCTCCGCGAACGATTTCCGCAAGCAGCAATGCACGCCTTCACGGCAACCGCCACCCCGCGCGTGCAGGCAGACATTGTTGAGCAACTCAATCTGCGCGATCCAGACGTACTGATCGGCGACTTCGATCGTCCGAATTTGTACTACAAAGTCGAACGACGCCACGATGCGACCGCTCAGGTGCTCGAACTGATTCAGCGACATCCTGGTGAGTCGGGCATTGTGTATTGCATCACGCGAAAGGATGTGGAATTCCATGCCGAGATGCTGCATGCGCACGGCATCAAGGCGCGGCCGTACCATGCAGGACTCGATGACGACGTCCG
>JAGQQB010000134.1 GCA_020426425.1 Planctomycetaceae bacterium
GACTGGCTAATGCATTCAGTGGGGCAACACTCCGCACTGGTGGCCAGTTCTCGGGGGACTCGGTTGGCCCTTGCAGCAACAGCAGAATCCGTCCCTGCTCAAGCGGCGCGATGAGTGGCTGAATTCGATCGAGTTGTTGCACATCGTCGAGAATCAGCAGCCAGTCGTCGTGTTGACGCAACCAGCGCCGGACGGCCAGTAGAGGATCACCTGGCCGCCGGAGATGCCGCTCTTTCAGATCAAGCTGCCTGGTCAACTGCACCAGGTCGCGTTGCCAGCGCAGCTCACTGCGAGCGCTGAGATGGAACACATGCCGGGCGCTTGTTTCGGCGGCAATCGCCTGAGCACATGAGGTGAGTCCCCAGCCACGCAGGGTCGGCATGCGTAGTGGCGGTCCCAACGCGGCACGACCGGACTGCTCAAGATCCTGCCGCACATGGGCGAGCACGGTCTCTTGTCCGAGTAGATTCGGTGTTGGGGTGGACTGAGTCATAGATCAGGTATTTCGCGATTCGAATCCGTCGTTGTGGGTTGGGCTGGGCAGGGGATCAAGGTGTGGGGATGTGCGCGGGATCTCGATTCAGGTCTTCGGTTGGTTGTGATCAGTCGTCATGCAGAGACGTGTTGCTTTCCTGAGGACTGACCACTGACAACCAGCTTTCTGTGTTCGGATTCTTGCTCTGTTCTAGAAGTCCATCTTCCAGCCCTGCTTGGGGGAACTGACGCCCGACTGCAGTTGCTCCAGCCGTTCTCGCGTCAGCGTGGCCTCGCGGCTACGACGACGTTCGACGGCCTGCCGCAGTTGTTGGATCTCCTCGGCATCGCTTGAACTGCCACGCGACAGGGAGAGACCGCGACGCAGCCGTTCCAATCGAGCCGCGAATCCAGCCCGGTCTTGTTCGCTGAAAATCTGCAATTTGACCGCTTCGTCGATGAGCGTCTCGGTCTCCTGCAGGTCCTTCCACAGTTCATCTCGATGCTCCTTCCGGTAACGGGCGAGAACCTGTTGCAGTTGCTGCTGTTCGGGCCGACTCCAGACGGGCAGGGTAGTGAGCTTTTCCGCAGCATCGAGGTGGCTTTGGGCGAGTTGCAGTTGGACGGCGGTCAGCCAGTCGGGATTCGGCGCGGCGAGATAGCGCACGATCTGCTCCAGCAGATCCTCGGCATCGGTGTCGGGACTCCAGTTTGGGGCGAACTGCAGGTTGGGGATCTTCAGCAGTTCGGAGTGCATCAGATGGCGAGCATCAGGCTCCTGTGTGTCGGCGGGGACATCGGGATCGACCAGATCCCGGAGTTGATCCATCGCCAGCATCAGGCAGCCAATCGCCGTTTGCACTTGTGACGACGAGTGCCGCGCGGCGAGGACCTCAAGTTCGGCGGTCACCGAATCGTGCCGCTGCTCGATCTCAGATCGCAGTTCCTCGACCTCGGCAGGAACAAAGTCGACTGGTCGCGACTGATTCCGCAGCGTTGTCCAACGCTGAGCGAAGGTGATCGATTGCAGCAGATACGTCCGCATCTCGGCGCTTGGTCCCAACGGGGGAAGCTGATAGTTCGTGGACGTGAGTGTCGCCAGCCGGTCCATCTCCTGTCGGGTTTCACTGACGCGCGAATCATCGTCGGTCAGAATGTTCGTGATGATCCGCTGGGCCGACTGCAGTGTGTCCTGCCACTGGTTCCACAGTTGAACTTCCCCAGGATAGCGCCGAGTGCTGCTGGTTCGCAGGCTCCAATGTGCTCGCATGAACAGTGGCGTCGCCGGGGTATAACGGACACTCTGGCTCGCCGACTCGTTGAGCCAGGCACGCACGTCATCCTTCAGACGTTGCAGCGGTTGCTCGATCGACGCGCGTGATTCTCCGCGCTTGAAACTATTCGGGACCAGTCCTTGCAGCTTCTCGCCGTACGATCCGATCCGCAGGCAGTAGTTGAACAGCTGGGTCGTCTCGGGAGTGATGACTGAGGTTCTCAGGATTCGTGCCGCACCGGATGAAGGCGCGACAATCGCTGGTCGCAAGGCGGCGGCACGCACGAACAGGCTGTGCGCAAGTTCGGTTTCCGTGGTTGGCTCGTGACCTTCCTCCGGATGGAAGTGCGCGAGATCCTCCTGCAGTCGCCCCGCGAGTTGTCCGGTTGGAAACAGAACTGCGTTCCCCAGCGTCCAGGCTCGAATCGCCCAACTGGGAAAGTATCGATGCGCTGGTTGATGCTGGGCTTCCAGGCACTTCGCGAGATGGTACGCCAGTCCCGAGCGCCCTTCGAAAATGAGCGAGAGAATCAGCTCTGGCAGCAGTTCGCCACGCTGGAATAAATCGGCGGCATGGATCTCTGTCGCGAGTTCCGCGCTGACTCCCGTGGGATCGGTGAACCGGTGTTGACGTCGCAGAATTGCAGAGTCTGCGTCCTCTTCGTCTTCTTCATCATCGAACAACGCATTGTGCAGCGCGTCTGCTGGCGAAGAAGCCTCCTTGGCAACGGGGGCGACGGAATCACCGCGACTGTTCGGGGCGAGTGCGTCGTCACCGCCACCTGTCATCTCGTCAAACACAGAGCCGAATGAGAACACCGGTTTGACCGGCAGGGCTTTCGATGGAGCGTTTCCATCTTCAGACGCACGCGCCGACAATTCGTCCGATGTGGGTTCGGTGATAGGGGCAGTATCTCCAGTCGAGGACTGCGGTGTCTGATCCGCTGCCTCGGGCGGGGACGTGGGGGATTCCTCAGCGGCTGGTCGCGATGACTCCAAGTCGCAACCTGGCCGGACCGCAGAGTGGCCCCCCAAGCTCAGTTTGCCACGCAGTGCCGCGTTCGCAAGGGGCGTGTCATAGCTGGCTCGCAAATCACGACTGAGTTGATCCCACTCGCTGTCGCTCAGGTCGCTGCCTTGCGTGACCAGTTTCAACAGGTGGTTCCAGCGATGCGAACCGGAGAGCAGTTGCTGAAACTGATCCTCCTGGGCGTGATCCGCGTCGAAGGGAAGCAGTGCTTCGAGTTCTGTGGCCTGTTGTTGTTCGTGACGCAGTGTGGGGAGTGGTTCGACACTCTCAATCTTCTGTAACTGCTCCAGAGTTTCCAGAACCAGCAGCGTTTGTTCCTCACGCAGCAACTTGGCCGCCTCAGCCGCTTGAGCCATCTCCTGAACGCGCGCCTCTGCGGCCGCGTGTTCCCGCGCTTGAGCTGCGGCCACTTCTGCGGCGAGGGCCTCTTCCTGGGCCAGAAACGACTCCAGATGAGCCAGTAACTCCTCTGCGGGCGGACGCCCATCTTGTGCGAGTTGACAGGCATCCTGTCGCAGACGTATCGCCAGCGCGGCAAGTGCATCTTGCGATTGTCGGCTGGTCATGTGTTCCGTATCCGACATCTGGTTTCCTGCGGATCAGAGGAGGAAGAACGTCTACCGGCTTCCGGTGGGGCCTAGTCGTCGTTGGCGATCGAATGGATGCTGTCCCCTTCGACCAGATCGTGTTCAACTTCCGAGCCGGTGCCGTCACTGCCACGTCGGCTGGCACGTGACTCGCCGGGGCGGTCCGATTCATCGAGCGCGTCAATCAGTGATGTGAACACTTGCAGCTGAACCTCGGGAGATTCGAAGGCGTTCACAATGGCCGCCATCGAAGGCAGGTTTGTGAGCAGGCGTTTGTATCGAGCGGAACTCATGGTTCAATCACTCCAATGGTCATTGTCGTCGCGGGACGACGGGCTAGTTGTCGAGAATCAGTTTGCCACGGGCGGCGGCGACGGCAACATCGTTGCCAAACCGTTCGGACGCACCGAGTCGTGCGGTGTTCCAGTCCTCGTCCGAGAGGGAATCCCCGTCTGTGATCAACCGCAACAGGTCGCGCACTCCAGCCAGTTGGGAACCCTCTGTTACAGCGGCGACGGTGGTGTCGTCCAGTACGGTTCGAATCTGTTCTGTCACGGGGTGCGAATCTCCATCGACATGGCAAATCGTTCGCGCCAACGCGAGCAGTTCGTCCCTAACCTCTCGTTCGCGCTCTGCGGCGAGGCGTTCCTTCAAATCCGTCAGCGTGGTGATCTCGCCGTCAGTTGCACCGCCATTCAGTTCGGTCTGCAAGTCGCCGAACCGTTGTCGGTACAACTTCAGATCGTCGACAAATTCCCAGGAAGGGACGGTTCGGTGCGTTTCAAGTTCGGTCGCCACGGACAGCATGCGATCGGAAAGCTCCTGTCGTTCTGTGACGAGGCTTTGCAGGCGACGCTCAAGTTCATCCAATGGCAATCGCACCTGGAACTCCGTGTGAGAATGTGGCATCACGCAGTGAAGACACCGTCACAGTGTTCGAGGCGAACAGATCGGTCCGCCCCGAATCACTGGACCGGGAGAAACATACAGGAACGCAGGCGTTTACTTACCTGCGCCGGGCGCGGCAGGTGCTGCAGGGGCGGCGGGCTTCTGTGCCGCTCCAGCTCGCAGGCGATTGCCACTGCGATCTGCTTCAGCGGCGTCACCCACCTTGCAGCGACCGTTGAATGACGATCCTGATTCGACGTTCAGGCTCTTGGTGACGATGTCGCCATCAATCACGCAGGTCGACTTGATCGCCAGCAGTCCTTTGGACTCGACGGTACCAGTGATGCGACCAGCGACTTCGGCTTCCGAGGCGAGAATGTTGCCTTCGACAACCGAGTCTTTGCCCAGCACGAGTCGTGCGCTGGTCTTGATGTCCCCTTTGACGGTTCCATCCATGTGCAGATCTTCATGCGAGACGATGTTGCCTTCGATCACCGTGCCGCTGGAAATGTAGTTCTTGGCTTCCGACATCTTCTTCGCTGCCTCCACAGGGGCCTGAGGTTGAGGTGCAGGTGCTGGAGCGGGCTTCGCTTCGGCACCCTTCTTTTTGCTTCCGAACATGAGTTTCTCCCAATGACTTTCTTTAGAGACCTGGGGGTACCGATGGCGATCATCGTTGTCCCAGATCAACAAACCGAGGAGGGGCAGACCCTCGTCTCTCCAGGAACGCAACTCTCGTGCGCGGGACTCGTTTTCCGCTTTGGGCACCAGCGGGGACAGGGGGATCCGAGAGGCTGGTACCGGTTGTAGTGGTGGCACCGATATCCCGGAGGCTGAACTCACCATGTTCAGTAGTCAGAACATCTGCGCAGGAGTCTGAACAGAGTGTGAACCGCTCCACACGGTGTTGCCAAACGGCATCAACCGTCGGCGGTGAGCAGCACGCGGGCAGAATCGTCAGTCTCGACGGATTCGTTAGAATCGGTTTCCTCGTCCTCGGCAGAAACCGGCAGCATTTCAACCAGATACATCGTCCGAACCAGGACGCAACCCGCCTCTTGCGAAACACTGCTGTGCGTGCCACTGAATTCGTGCGGCCCGATGACGCGCAGTTGCCCGGTCCCCAATGCATGCCCACTCGGGGTGCGTTCCAAGGTGACGAAGGTCATCAGATCGCGAAACACGATTCCCTCGAAAGACCAGCGGCGCCCCGCCTGATCTTCACCTTCCCCCACGATCCGCGAGCCGGATTGACGCAACACCAAGGTGACCGTCTCGGCAATTTCGTTCGGATCGAAACCACGATTCGACAAAGTCGCACGCCACACAGTCTGATTGAGTCTCAACGCAGTCGAGAGCCGATCAAATCGCGGGCTACGGAAACCTGCCGCTGCGGCGTATCCCCAGCGATAGGCCAGCCACATGATCAACAACAGGACGATCAGCAGTGTGGCCGCGACAATCGAACTGATCACCAGTACATCGGGCACGGCAGTGGTTCTCACAATGAGGAAGTGGAACGAGACCGTGCTGCAATTCTGGTGCCTGGAACCGGCGAGGACTGTCGATTGGCGATGTTCCTTCGGAATGTTCGATTCCGTAAACGCCACGTCACCAGAAATGTTGCCCATGGGCAACATTCTGTCTATTGGCTATTCCAGTGTTTGAACTCCCCGCTGACGACGAAAAACGTCGAGCAACGGTTTGGAGTTCCCTTCGCCATCCAGTGCGCCGGCGTGCGGTAATCGGTGAGGGACCGCGTCGCTGAATTGCTGTAGAAACACGCCTGTTACCGCAGGCTTGGAGAGCAGCATCGGGACCACTTCATCCATCCATTCAGCCTGCTGCTGCGCGCTCCACGGAGCGCGCCAACTGTTGATGACCCGACACGTCTGATCGGCATGCAAGTCGGGCAGCCCCGACGATGGACAGGCTAGGTTGACGTGAATCTGAATCCCCAGCAGGCTCCAGATGTCGATGAGACGTGAGATCGACAACAGGTCCCGCATGTGACTGCCCCCCCCATCGTAGCCGACCGAAAGGTTTAGGCTCACACCGGTCAGCCCCAGGCTGGAGCGAATGATCGCATCGACGAATTGAAATGGCGAAAGCCGATGTCTCCCTTCGCGACGATACTCCCCCCACGGCTGGTCGATCCGCAGGAAGAACTGGGAGTCGGCGTCCTTCTTGATTGCCGCTTCCAGTGTGCGGGCGACAATCGACAACCTGTGCTCCTCACTCAGATCGAGCGCTCCGCCCGTGTTCCCCGACGCCGAGACCTCCCAAATGCGAATCAGCCCGGCGTAGCGGCCAATCACCGTATCGACAAAGTCGCAAATAAAGCTCGGCAGGTTCAGGACATCGTTCTTCCACGGCGCAAGCCAGTCCGGCAAGCCGTCCGGGCCGAGATCGATCAGCGGTCCCCCGCGCAGAATCTTGCGATGATCGGTACAGAATCGCACCAGTTGGTCGGGGAGATGCCAGTCGTACTTCCCTTCCTCCGGCTCAATCGACTTCCAGTCCAGCCGGATGCAGGCTGTGTCGAACGTGTTGCAGAAGGAGGTTCGCCCTGGCTCCTCTAAAGCGGACTCATCCAGCATTGTGCCAAGTAGCCCTGCGGCGTGCCGCGCCGTTTTGCGAATGCTGGCCATCCGTTGCACGGTGTAGGCGCCCAACAGGATATGGGCGGCCTCGAATGCCAGTCGAATCGCTTGGTTGGCCAACTCGCCTGCAACATCTGGTTCTGCCTGTTTGGCACTCGCCTTGGCAAATGCCCGAAACGCTTCCCGCTGCGTTTCCCGGTACGCGTCGGGGATCGCCATGCGGTTCAGTTCCCAAGCAGCGGACTGATCACGGACATCCGACAGCTTTCCGCGCGCCAGTTCCAGCGGCAGGAGGTACGGCGTCTCCCGCTCGTTCAGTGAGGCGGTGGTGACGATGGGGCAACCAAATCCCTTGACTGGCCAGGGGACGGAGAGCTTGCCACTGTCGTTCTGCGAGCGTCGGCAGACAAACTGATCGTCACTGAATTCGAGTCGCGTCGGAAAGATGCGGCCATCCACCCCGCTCAGATAAGCCTGACGCCAGTCGGTCCACGACTGTGCCAACTCATGCGGAAGAACGCGAAACCGCATTACGCCCATAATCGAGGAATCCTGCCGGAATGATACGCGGCTTGCACCGCAGTGAATTGAAGTCGTTCGGAAGTGGGGGACATATGGTAATCGGCGACGTAGTTTCACTTCAAGAACGGGACCAGCGAGTTGAATCGACGGGGGCGTCTGCTGCATGGGGATCGTGCCAGACGCTGCCAGCTTCGGTTACGACCGGCAACTTGCAGACGTCCCCAACGAGCGCCCTCGACCAAAATCGCAGCGCCGACCCTCACAGTGGCGAAGCGGACTGGACAATGGCAAAGCCGACCAGTGATGGCCTATAACGTGTACGCGGCGGGACGCCACTCAGGTGGCACCGTCCAGTTCGACATCGACACCCATCAATGCCAGGCAACATGAGCAACGTAACCCTCTCCGCCGACGTTTTGGCCCAACTGGCCAAGTACGACACCCCAACCGTCTGCAACGTGATCGAACTGTTCGATGTCCGGCCTCGGAATGTTGGCTACATGAACGATTCCATCCGCTGCTGTTTCCCCAAGCTCCCCCCCATGGTCGGCTTCGCGCTGACGTCGACGTTCCGCAGCATGGCGCCGCCCCGCTCGGCCGATGTCTACGGCAGTCTGTCGGATCAGGTGGAACGCTTCGCCGAACTCCCCGGTCCGCCAGTTCTCGTCTTCCAGGATCTCGATGAGCCAACCACCAGCGCCACCTTCGGTGAGGTGATGTGTACCATCTACAAGAACTTCGGTTCTGCCGGTTTGATCACCTCGGGAGCCGGACGGGATCTCGATCAGGTCGCGGTGCTCGACTACCCCGTCTTCACGAACGGTACCATCTGTTCTCATGGCTACTGCCACATTCCACAAATCAATGTGCCAGTGACTGTGGGAGGGGTTAGCATTGATCCCGGCGTACTGCTGCATGGCGATGTGAATGGCGTGACGACGATTCCGGTCGAGATCGCCAGTGAAATCCCCGATGCCTGCCAGGAACTGATGGCTGCTGAACAGGTGGTCCTGGATTACTGTCGCGGCACCGGCATCACCGCGCAAGGACTCGCCGCCGCCCGTAAAGAGTGCGGCGACCTGATCAACAAACTCGCCGCGCAGCTCAAGCGGAGTTAGCCATAGTCGTGGATCGCTCCGCGATCCAACGCCGCCGTGGCGGAACAAATTCCAGTGATACCCATGCAGCTAGAAATTCGCACAGCGCTCGATCACATTCTCGCCAGCGACGATGTGCCGCAGGAGCAGATGGCGCTCGCCATCGGCGCGATCATGGATGGCCGCTGCGGCGAAATCGAAATCGCCGCGCTGCTGACGGCGCTCGCCACCAAAGGGGAGACCGAGGCCGAAATCGCCGGTGCTGCCGAGGCAATGCATCACCGCGCCACTCGCATCCCGACGACCCGCACTGGCCTGCTTGATACCTGCGGCACCGGGGGCGATCGACTCTCAACCTTCAACATCTCCACCGCCACCGCCCTGGTGCTCGCGGCGGCAGGGATTCCGATCGCCAAACATGGCAACCGGAAAGCGTCGAGTTCCAGTGGTTCAGCCGATGTCCTTGAAGCACTCGGTGTGAACATCGAACTGACC
>JAGQQB010000135.1 GCA_020426425.1 Planctomycetaceae bacterium
CTTACGGCGGGCACTCGTCGCCCATTGTGTGGAAGGACACTGTGTTCGTCACTGGCGTTGACGAAGGCAACGAGCGCCGCATGTTGATGGCGCTGGACCGTCGCAGTGGCGAGGTGCTGTTTGAACGAGTCGTGCTCGAAGCGCCGCTGGAGAAGGTCCACAAACTCAACACCCGGGCGTCGAGTACCCCCGCGACGGATGGCCAGCGCGTGTACGTCAGCTTTCTGGATGAAGACGAGATGTTCATCGCCGCCTACAGCATGCAGGGAGAACCGCTGTGGCAGGTGCAGCCGGGGCCGTTCAAGAGCGTTCACGGTTATTGCAGCTCACCGGTGCTGTTCGAGCAACTGGTCATCGTGAACGGCGATCACGATGGCGATGCGTATCTCGTCGCGCTCGATCGTGAAACGGGCGCAACCGTCTGGAAAACGCCACGAGAGAATAAAACCCGTAGCTACTGCACGCCGCTCATTCGCGACATTAATGGTCGCACCCAGATGATGCTCTCGGGTAGCAAGTGCGTTGCCAGTTTCGATCCCCGTACTGGCGAGCGGCAATGGATTCTTGATGGGCCGACCGAACAGTTCGTCGCTTCGCTGGTACTCAACAAGGGGTTGATCTTCCTGACCGGCGGATTCCCGGACAAGCACATCATGGCGATTGATCCCAAAGGAGACGGCAACATTACCGACACGCATGTGCGCTGGCGTGTCGAACGCAACGGCGTGTCGTATGTCCCGTCCCCAATCGCTAGTGGCGACTATTTTCTGGTGACCTCCGATGGCGGCATCGCCACCTGTTTCGACACGCTGACAGGTGAGGTCGCGTGGCAGGAGCGACTGGCGGGGCACTACAGCACCTCGCTCACCGCCGCGAATGGACTCGTCTATTTTCTCGCCGACGACGGGGTCACCAAAATCGTTCGTCCTGGTCCGACCTTTGAACTGGTGGCAGAAAACGTCCTGGACGAAGAATGTCGCGCCTCTCCCGCGATGAGCCAGGGACAGATCTTCCTGCGAGGCACCGAGCATCTGTACTGCATTGGGACCGCGCAGCAGTAGGGGATGCGGGGGCGATGATCGGTTATGCGGCGAGCAGTCATCGGGATCGCGTCAATTTGGTCAATTCTCTCCAGTTTCTCGCAGATTCTGGGGACACGTGGCGGAACCGTCTTGTCTCTTGCCCGTGGATTTCCATAATCTCTGGCCACGCAACCGCTTATTTTTCTACCGATCAACCTCTGCAATTGCATGCGCCTGCCTCAGATTTTCCAACAGCGTTCCCCGGTGATCTCGATCGAGATCTTCCCACCCAAGACGCCCCAGGGAGACGAAGCGCTGTTCGCCTCCCTCGACCGACTGGCGACGTTCCAGCCGGCTTTCATCTCCTGTACTTACGGAGCTGGTGGAAGTACGCAGTCGCGTACGGTGGAACTGTGTCGGGCCATTCAACAGCGATATGAGATTCCGGCCACGGCCCATTTCACCTGTGTTGGATCTACGCGGCAGGAACTGGTCGATTGGCTCACGCAGGCGCAAGCTGCGGGCATCGGCAACATCATGGCCTTGCGCGGGGATCCTCCGCAGGGGCAAGAGGAGTTTCAGCGCGTGGAGGGGGGCCTCTCCCATGCCAACGAACTGGTGGCTCTGATCCGTGAGCAGAATCCCGACATGGGGATCGGTGTGGCAGGGTATCCCGAAAAGCATCCTGAAGCTCCGAGCCTGCCGGTGGATCTCGAGAATCTCAAACGCAAAGTCGACGCCGGCGCCGACGCTGTCTTCACGCAGTTGTTCTACGTGAACGACAACTTCTTGAGATTTCGCGATGAGTGTACCGCTCGCGGCATCTCCATCCCCATCGTCCCTGGGATCATGCCGATCACTGAATTCGCCCGTATCAAGCGAATTACTTCGATGTGCGGATCGGTCTTTCCTGAAGATCTTTCGGCAATGCTCGAAGCAGTGCAGGACGATCTTGCTGCCCAGTTCGAAATCGGTGTCGAGTATGCCATTCGGCAGTGCGAGGAACTGCTCGCTGCGAACGTGCCGGGCATCCACTTTTATGCGCTCAACAAGTCGGAAGCGTGCGACCGAATTCTGGCGGCACTCGGGGTGCCACAGGTTGGTTGAGGTTTGTCTGGCGATCGTTTTCCGAAATCCGTTCTGGCGATCATTCTGGTGAGTCGATACGCTAACAATCAGGCGGCTCGGCAAGGCTTACAAACAGGGATGGCTTGGATACGCGGCGATGCAACATCTGAAGATTTTCGCAGTAGAGAAGACAGGGGAAACCCTGTGTATCAAGCCGCGCGGCGGTGAGGGATTCCGCTATCAGGACTTACATCTCGAAGCGAATTCCATTCGCGGTCAACTGCTCAAGCCGGACTGCAAGAACCTGATTGTCGATCTCGCCGACATGGAGTATTTCGGTTCTGAGTTCATTGGTGCACTGGTCTCGATGCTGCGGGAAGTGCGGAACCGGGGTGGTAAGGCCTGCTTTTGCTGTGCCCAGCAGCAAATGCGACAGGTGCTGCAGAACATGAGTTTGTTCAAACTCTGGCCGCACTTTGAAACCCGCAACGAAGCCGTTGCGTCGATGCAGTCGAACTGAACTTGTCGCGAGTTGGGCAGATGTTCCGATTGACGCCAGGTACGCTCGTCTTACTGATTGCGCTTGTTGTTGCGTCTGCGGCCTCCGGGGCCGGTCCGACACCCTACTTCGAGATTCAGATCGTCGACGCCGCGACTGGTCGCGGTATTCCGCTCGTGGAACTGATCACCGTCGATGATGTCCGGTACATCACCGACAACGCCGGACGCATCGCCTATCACGAACCGGGGCAGGCGAACGAAACGATCTTCTTTCGAATCGAAGCCCAAGGCTACGCCGTTCCGGTTGATGGTTTTAACATCGCTGGTGTTCGGTTGCCGGTGCGGGCGGGGGAATCGGAGACCGTGCAACTCAAACGCATCAACCGAGCCGAGCGACTCTACCGCAGCACTGGACGGGGTGGATATCGCGACTCCATTCTGCTCGGGCACGAGGCGCCCGTAGTAGCACCGCTTGGTTCAGCGCAGGTGGCGGGACAGGATTCCGTGCAACGAATTGAGTTCCGTAACCGCATGTACTGGTTCTGGGGCGATACGAATCGACTGTCGTATCCCCTGGGGCTATTTCGGACCGCAGGCGCGACATCCCCTTTACCAGATGCTGCAAAACTGCCCATTGAACAGGGACTCAACCTCGACTACTTCACCGGCGACGATGGCTTTGCCCGAGCCATGATTCACGTCCCCAATCAGGAAGGGGTCGTGTGGATTGATGGTGTCTGTGTCGCGCCAGACAATGCTGGCGCAGCTCAGATGCTGTGTCGATATTCCCGGCGACGCGGTCTCGACGAGGCGCTCGAACAGGGGCACGCTATCTACGACCCGACGCACGAACGCTTTGAAGTTGCTCAGACGCTGCCACTTGAGGAGTCCTGGCGCATGTTGCGGGATCATCCTTTTACCATCGACGTAGATGGCAAGCGATGGCTGCAGTGGGGCAATCCCTTCCCCGTCACCCGAGTGCCAGCGAATGTTGAATCGATCCTCAATCCCGACCGATATGAAAGTTGGTCATGCTTGCCGCTGGGCGATGATCCCAAGCATGCCGATCCCCGACGCACGGCAACTGGTGAATTGGACTGGCAATGGCAACTCTCGGCTCCCGTTACACAGGCGCTGGAGGCCCGCTGGCTGCGGGCAGGTAAGATCCGAGCCGACGAAGTCCGCTTTCTCCCACTCGATGTTGAGCATCCCGACCAACGGATCGAAATGCATTCGGGCACCGTCTACTGGAATCCCTGGCGGCAGCGGTACGTGATGGTCGCCGTGCAGGACGGCTTTGGCACGCGCGATCTTCCTTCGTCGCTGGGGGAAGTCTGGTATTCCGAAGCGGTCTCACCTCAGGGGCCATATCAGCGTGCGGTCAAGATCGTCACGCATGACAAACAGACCTTCTACAACCCCTGCCATCACCCCTGCTTCGACGCAGAAGGGGGCAGGGTGCTGTTCTTTGAAGGGACCTACTGCAACACCTTCACCAAGTCCCCTGCCACGCAGCGCTACAACTACAACCAGATCATGTACCGACTTGATCTTGAACCACTGCTGCCGCTGCTGGAGGCAACACGGTAATGCGGTCGATGGCTATGGCTACAGCTGCGTTTTGTCGTACTGTCGGGCGAGCAGGTTGCCAATAAAGCGGACGAAGCTCTTCTCGAACTGCGCCCGAACGCGAATTCCGCTTGCCGTTGGTCGGACTTCCAGCCGGGCGGCATCGTCCTGCAGATCGAACGCGTCTTCAGCGATCTCACGGCCTTCGTCGGGATTCTCATCTGGCAGCTTCAACCACCGGGAAGGATGCACCACTGCTTTGAAGGGGGCTTGCGAATTGCCCGAACCGGGGGCAACACCCTCGGCCTGACGACCGATGGCGAATTCCAGTTCGGTCAAGGCTGAACCATCACCCACGCCAAACCACAAGGTTCGCCCCGAGGCACCCAGGTACAAGCTGGGATCGGCTCCCAACGGACTTTTGCCGTTCGATCTATCTGGCCCACGGAGTCGATGCAGCGAGACTCCTTGGACACTTGCGGCGTTCACTTCGAATTCTTCCAGGTTTTCGTCGAGTTCGCCGGCTCGGGCGATCAATTGCTCCAGTCCGGTCGCCAACGTGTCGCCCCCGACGATCCGCACACCGCCCACAATGGCAAACTTCTGTGGCTCAACCGCCCGGAACTGCAGGCAGAAGTCGAGGTGCCCCTCTTCCACAGTGGACCGCAATGGATCGACGACGCGGCTGATGAGATTGGACGATGCGGTCGTCAGCTCGCCGCCATCGAGTTCGGTGAAGCGACTCTTCAGTCCGGTCTCGAAGGAACGCACATATTCTCCATAGACCTTCTTCTCACGTTTGTTCAACGTGAATGAAGCGGCCATGGTAAGCGGTTGTGATTCGTCTTCCAGCAGTGCGCCAAACGCCGTCGGCCGCGACGCGAACGCCTTGCTGTTCTCCGCCAACTCGCCACCAGGCTTCACATCGAGCGAGAAATCGACTGTCACCCGGCGCTGATCCTGGGACGCATCGAGACCGATGGTCAGCTTGTCCCCTTCCTTCAGCAGCAGTTCAATCATTTCCAGTCCGTTGATGCCGTTCGCCCGCCGCGCGAGGTACGCCCCTTCGGGTTCATCGTCGCGCCGCTGCAGTTCCGCCTCTGCCTGAGTCCGCAGGAAGCCGAGGAACGCATCTCGCAGCAGGTCCGGTACCGAGGTCAGATCGATCGTCACGGCGAGATCGTATTTCGAGGTCACGGGTGGAGCGAAGTCTGCCGGGACAGGGAGATCTTCCCGCATGGCCATATCTTCATTACGGGACAAATACAGATACCCATCCCGATACAGTGCATGCTGCGAACGCCGCCGCCCCGTCATTTCGTAACGATCCTCCGATCCTTCCACCTTCTTCAGCTTCAGCGGGCCCAGGTCCATCGTCTTCACGAAGTCGTCAATGTTCGCCACAGGCAGATAGGCCACCGGAACGGGACGAGGTGGGAACGCCGCTTCGAGAAAGACCATCACGCCCGCCGGCTTGGTGCGATCCAGCCCCTTCAGATCGCCGGCACGGTCGGCCAGAATGCCGTTCAGGAAGTCGACCATGTCTGGACGATCGGCCTCATCAAACATCCAGGCAATGTCCTTAAGGCTGTTCTCCACGCCTGAGAGCGTGACCGTGATGACTGGCTTGGGCGGTTCTGAATCCAGAATCCCCAGTGCCTCCAGAGGATCGACCTCTTCCTGGGCAATCATCGAATTGCAGCACAGCAGTCCCAGCAGAAACATCAGCAGCCGAGGGAGTGATTCAACGCGAGGCATGGACACAATCGAGCCTGGGGCAGAGGGAGTTTGGGGGGAAGGAGACGTCAACGGCAATTCGACACGCCGTCACACAGCATACCCTATCGCAGACGCGATGGTTTCAACACCTTCACCGAATATCGCGACCGCGAAATCTGGTTGCGAATGCCACTTTCGTCAAGATTGTCCCCGTGCAGTCGCTGGACGCATCTGGCGGGATGCAGTGCGGACGTGCCCCCCCCACGACGCTCAGCTCAGATCAATTTACGCTCGATTGTCGTGGATTGCTCCGCGATCCAATGCCTCAGCTGTGGCACGATCAACAACCGGCGTTTCGTGATGCTGAGAAAACTCCTCGTTCGTTGTCGCACTGTTTCCAATCCGGCGGACCGCAGATTGGATGTCCTGAGTACGAAGGTCCCGCATGTCGACCGGAATCAGGCTCATGGCGTCAACACCCGCGTCATTGGGCATGTCGTCGGGCATTGAATCGACATCGGATGTCGGTGGACGATCCTGCGTGCCGGCATCATCGCCGGCTGGCTTGCCATCGCGCAATTCCAGATCGCGAATCAACTGCGGCTGGGCATCGGCCCCCTGCTGCAGATAGATCCTCCAGTGACCTTCCTGGAGCCGCTCCAGTAATTCTGGTAGATCGCTGAGCACCTGCTGCGCCTCACTGCCGCGAAGTTCCTTGCGCATCAGATCGCCGTTGGGCAGTCGGGCCAGGGTACCATCTGGAGCGATCTTCTCGATGATGACGATCTGATCCTCAGACAGTGTTTCCGACTCCACGAGCATTTGCGTCTCTTCAGACGACTGTGAGTCCAGCACCTGGGTCTGCGATGTTCCGACGGCCTCACTCACCACGACGCGCGGCGCTTCCAGCGGGGGAACGTCAATCGACAAATCAAAGTAGAACACCGCTCCCTGCAACCCATCCCCAGGGACTCCGGCTTCCGATGTCTGTTGCGTTTGCCCCAGATCCTGACCGCCTGAGCGGAAGGTGATGTTGCCATCGTCGAGCATCAACACTGTGATCGGGATGTCGGCCGAGGGATCGTACGGCACATCCTTGTTCGGATTCGCCAAGTAGGTATGCGTCGTTATGAAGCTCCCCGGTCCCGCGAATGCTTCCAGTCCCAGTTTGTCGAGCGCGAACTGGTCGTAGCCATCAATGATCGTGTTCGCTGGCACAGGACCGACGGCGGCCGCACGGGCTTGCAATATATTCAGCGCCTGCAGGAACTCCGACGGGAAGTCGGTGGTTGTCGCCCCGGAGTTACTGTTGAAGATGCCGAAAATCGGTTGCCCATCGAGCACTGCCGGCGAGGCGCCGGTCCGGTCAATGAACCGAGGATCCCACAACACGATGAAGTAAAAGTTCTCTGCGCCGGTGTGGCCGAAGTCGAATGTGACCGTGGCGACCCCTTCCCCGGTGATTTGCGGAGTGAGCAGATTCTCCAGTAGCGGTGTTGGTGCGACGACTGCGCCGGTCGAACTGCGAATCTTCACGCCGCTTGTCTCATCGAACACCACATCTCCCGCCGCATCACCGGTGACGGTACTTCCCTGAACGTCGTTCTCCTCGCCGGTGTCGTTGATGACGAGATCACCCGTGGTCGTGAGCACGACGGGGCTGTTGCCCGTCAGTTCCGCCTGAACCGGCGCGTTGATGATCAGATCACTGTCGGTCCCCAAGGCCTGCAGCGTGATGCCCCCCTCGTTAGCATCGATCAACGGGGAATTCACGTCGATCGGGCCGACGTTGGTGACTGAAATGCCCCCATCGCCGGTTCCCTGATTGCTGATCCCGGTCACGGTTCCCTGGCCATCGGTGACCTCGCCAATCACGAGCGTTTCGCCATTTCCTGGATCGTTCGCCAGTTTGATGTTGCCGCTGGTCGAGTTCGTCGCGGCGATAAGCAGCGTGTTCGTTTCGAGTGGGTTCTTTGAACCGATCCCTGTTCCTGCCCGCAAGACCAACTCTGGTGCAGATAGATCGACTCCACCAGTGTCCCCTCCGTCGACAATGGCTCCATTCGTCGTTGTGAGACTAATCTGCGTTGCCGCTGTGACCATTCCCAGAGTGATGTCGTTGGTTGCCGACATGGTTACGGCATCGAGGGTGGATTCAATCACGCTGCCATCTGTCATCGTGATCGCTCCACCAGCGGTAACGTCAACCGTGGAAGGTGCAGTAATGCTGGCCGTCGCCGCGAGCAGCACATCGGTCCCGGCATCGACCGAAACAGCGTCAGCGTTCGAGGTCACTGTACCAGCGAGATCCGCTTTGCCGCTTGTGGCCTTCAATTGGACTGTCGATGTATCCGACTCAACTACCGCTGTGGAATGAATCGTAAGGTCATCGCCAGCAGTGATGTCCACTGGTCCATTCGTCGATGTCGTTTGCCCGGCGAGGTCGATTGAACCAGCGGCCAGGATTTCCAAAGCCATCGTGCCGGTCGACAAGATGCTCGTGTCAGCCTGGTTTACATCGTTGCCCGCATTGATCATCGAAGTTCCGGTCGCTGTCGACACACTACCAGCGAGTTCGATGTCGCCATCGGTGGTCTTCAGTTCCACATTGCCTGAGTTCGTGTCGATCACGCCAGTTGCGGAAACTGTCATGTTGTCCGTCGCCGAGAGCGACACGTCGCCGGTCTCACTGCAAATCTCACCATTGACGAACAGATCATTTCCAGCAGTGACGGTGACATCGTCGTTCACGGAATGAATTCGTTCGCCAGCCGCCAATGTGATGTCGGTGCCCGCGACGACTTCAATTGCTCCATCTGTTGAAGTGACCGAGGCGCCGAGAACAACGGCGTTCTGCTGCGATTCCAACTGAATCGGCCCCGATTCAGTCATCACACCACCGGTCGCACCGACCTGCAACTGCCCGGTCGATGTCACCGAAACAGCCCCACTGTCGCTTTCAACGACTCCGTTGAGCGTGGCCGTTGTTCCCGCCTGGAGGTCAATTTCGCCCGAAATGGACGCGATGTTGCCAGTGTCGGTCAGTTCAAGCGATGTCCCTGCCGACGCAATGACCT
>JAGQQB010000136.1 GCA_020426425.1 Planctomycetaceae bacterium
CGGTCACCTATGTCCCGGCGCGAAACACCGTCTTCCTCTCACTCGCGCTCGCCTGGGCTGAAGCCCTCGGCGCCTTCGATCTGTTCATCGGCGTGAATGCCGTCGACTACAGCGGCTATCCCGACTGTCGCCCAGAGTTCATCACCGCCTTCGAAGATCTCGCCAACGTCGCGACGCAGGCTGGCGTGGAAGGCACTGGTCGCTTCCGCGTCCATGCCCCCCTGATTCGTTTGACCAAAGCCGAAATCATCCGCCTGGGCGTGAGCCTCGGAGTCGATTACGGCCTCACGCACAGTTGCTACGATCCCACTCCCAACGGCACTCCCTGCGAACACTGCGACTCCTGCCAGATCCGCGCCGCCGGCTTCGCCGCCGCCGGTCTCGCTGATCCCGCCCTGACTTCAGGCGTTTGAGCCCATGCCTGAAGTCACCTTCGTCGCCCTGCACGCCCTCCCCGCCATCGACCCTTCGGTCCCTGGCATCTTCGGCGGCACCGAAACCCGAGCCTGGACCTTCGCCCGCGCCCTCGCCCGCGACCCCGAATGGAAGGTCAACTTCGCGGTACGGCCTCGACCGCCGCAGTCGGCCTACCACGGCGTCCACATCGAGCGGATACGCAACCCGCTGTATGAGGTTCGCTTGCATGTCAGTCAGTGCCTGGAACGTACCCCTCGCTTTCCGTACGTCAAGCTTATTCGTTGGTCATGGCACTTGCTTTGGGAAGCTCCATTGCTCGTCATCACGCGGCCCTTTCGACGCCGAATCGACGATGACTGCGGCCCTCTGCCGGATTTCGTCGACCTTCCGGGAGACGTCCTGATTACGTTTGGTGTGCATGTCGACTCCGTTCGCACAGTTGCCGCAGGAAAGCAAACGGGTCGCCCTGTGATTCTCGTGCTGGGGGCAGACAGTGATGTTGATGAGCGTTACGCGACTGAAACTGACGATCGTGATCCCTATGGAAATCGCGCCGATGTCTGTCGTCGTGCGTTGCTGGACGCAGACGCGATCATCGCCCAGACTCCACAACAGGCGACACTCCTGCAACAGCGATTCGGGCGTCACGCAACTGTCATCTCTAACCCCATCGATGCTGACCTCTGGCAGCAACAGTCGGCCGCGCCATTGCCGAACAGAATCAGCACGCTGCAGGACAGTGGGTACGTCCTCTGGATAGGTCGTGCAGATCGCTTTCACAAGCGCGCGATCGAGGGCCTTGAGGTCGCGATCCGGCTACCAGAGATCCCATTTGTGATGGTCCTGAATCCTCGCGAAGCCGACGTGCTAGAGGAGGTTCATCGTCGTCGACCCGCGAATCTGCATCTGATCCCGCAGGTGCGTTTTGATGAGGTCGCATCCCTGTTCCGAAACGCCCGCGTGTTCATGAATACCTCGGCCCCGGCCCACGAAGGATTTCCAAACACCTTTTTGCAAGCGGCAATCTCTGGTGTCCCCATCTGTTCGCTGGAATATGGTGACGACTTCCTGAATCGTTACGGTGCTGGCGTCAGTTGTAGTGGCAAGTTGGACGCGCTGGTGTCACAAGTCCAGTCGTTGTGGAATGCCCAGCCGACAGCGGCTTCGTCAGTGCGCTCAAGCGTACTGCGTGACTACGGATTGTCTGGTCGACTCGCCGAGCTGCAAGCGGTCGTGCAAGGTCTGATGCTCGACAGATAGACGGTCCCACTCCAACGCTACGAAGGCGGGGAAGAACGCCGCCAGAATCCCTTTAACCAACGAAGCCCTGACGCGATTCGGTCCAGTTGCAGGAGATGGTAACGTCGTTCAATTCGCCGCAGATCGGTCAAATTCTGTTGGAACTCCGACAGCAATTGGTCGCGCGTACGGCATATCTCGACCGAAAACTCCCCAGCCCATTCCTGATCGATAGATCTTAGCAATTCCAGTTGCTGCTGCAGTCGCCAGACCTCCCCCATGCCCGACCACATCCCCGCAGCATGGACACGGTAATTCGTCATTACTTCGGGCAAGAATCCAAATGGACCATGCCGCGCGTGCATCAAATGCAGTCCCCAATCGCCGCAGGCGACTCGATAGTGCCATGCGGGGAACGACGTGACAATTCCACGCCGGTAAGTGACGCACGAATAGGTGGGAATCCGCATGCTGGAAAGCAAGTCAGTTAGCTGTACGACGCGAGTTGGAAGAGACTCCGGCAGCACTTTCGATGTCTGTTTCCCGCTCCCGTCGACAACTCGAACCGCGTGAAAGCAACCAACCCAATTTGAATTCGCTTCCAGTTGTTCCATGGTACGACGAAGCTTCATCCGGTCGCACCACGAGTCGTCCCCCTCAAGAATGCTGATGTACTTGCCTTGCGCCTGTCGCATGGCGTCTTCAAGATTTCGAGATAGCCCCAGATTCTCAGGACGGTCAAGCACGCGAATCGGGAATGTAGATTCGTGGAGCAATCCGGCGATTATGGCGCGTGTTCCGTCAGTTGAACAATCGTCAGCAACGAGCACTTCCGCCGGCTCGGTGAAATCCTGCATCAGAATGCTGCGCAGTGCATTCGCGATGTAAGGCTCGTGGTTGTAAGTCAGCAGAATCACGCTGACCATCGGAGTCGGGCTCTGCGATTCAAGCGATGGTTGCATGTCTTCTCAGAATTAGAAAATCGCGGGTGTGTCCCGGTCCAGTCGCTATGGATCAAGTGGTTCCATGATGCGCTCGGTCATCCAGTCTGGACGCAACAGGCTTTCGTAACCCCGAACTCCGCGCACAGGGTATCTTCGTCCAATCCCGGAGAAATTGTCGAGACGAAACTGGAGTTCGCCAAAGGGTTGCTGATGAATCTGTCGCTGAAAAGCGACGCCGACTTCGAATGCAATCCGGTACTGTCCCGACGCCAAAGTGTTTGCCGGAACTCGCCATTTTTGCGTGAGCCTTCCCGGTGGAATTGTCGTCGCCACTCCCGTTTCCGCATCATCGAATAACGAGTAGACAAGTTCTGCGTCAAACTCCGAGTGCAGGCGAAAGCCGAACACCAACCCGTCAATGGGGTGTTGGATCTTGATGGTTGCGCCGATCTCCAGGCTGGCGGCTGTATCCCAACTTCCACCGCAGTCCTGAGGGCGAACCCAGGCATGACACAGCCGTACATCGTCATCGCCACTGTTGCCCTTCCATTCTGCGGTGAGTGCGTCGGCATCATTCTGGTAGCGTTTTAATGCATCCTGAATGGAGCCATCGTACGTCAGTTGACCATGTTCCAGCAGCAGGCCGCGATCGCATAGTGCGGAAAGCGACGCCGGGTTGTGACTGACCAGCACAATCGTTCGCCCCGACGTCTGAGCCAGATCCTGAAGCCGCCCGAGGCACTTTTTCTGAAAGCGGACGTCGCCGACAGCCAGGACTTCATCGACCAGCATGATTTCCGGCTCCAGATGCGCGGCCACCGCGAAGGCGAGTCGCACCGTCATACCGCTCGAATAGCGCTTGACCGGCAAATCCAGAAACGCCGAGACCTCGGAGAAGTCGACAATCGCATCGAACTTGCGTTCAATCTCCGCGCGCGACATCCCCAGGACTGCACCATTCAGGAAGATATTCTCACGCCCAGTCAATTCGGGATGAAACCCAGTTCCCACTTCGAGCAGGCTGCCGACACGGCCGCGTAATTCCATGCGGCCAGTTGTCGGGTGCAATATGCGTGAGAGCAACTTCAGCAGTGTGCTCTTGCCAGCACCGTTCAGTCCGATCAGGCCCACCACCTCGCCTGGCTGAATTTCTAAATTGACGTCCCGCAACGCCCAGAATTGCTCGTCGCGAGGTTGCCAGAAACTGCGGCATGCTTGTAAGACCCCATCGGTGATTCGTGTTGCGGCCTGTTGGCGACGCAGGGCAAACGACTTTCCCAAGCCGATCGTTCTCAGTGCAGGCGCGTTCATACCCAGTCAAATCCGGTCTACAAGAGTACGATCGAGTTGATGGAATAGGCGCCATGCAGCAAAAAGAACGCTGACAACAATTGCTGCGCAGATGCACATGGAAATTGGCTCCGGTCGCTCGGCCCCCACCAGGCTCCAACGCAGCCCATCAAGGAGTACTGCAAGAGGATTCAGCCGGTACAATGTCAGATACTTGTCGGGAATCACTGCGGCGGATTCGTAGACGACCGGGCTGATGAACAGGCCGATCTGAAGCAGAAAAGGGATCACATGTCCCACATCGCGATACCGCGCATTCAACGACGCGAAGATCAGTCCACAGGCCAGCGTCCACAGCAGAGTTCCAAACAGCCAAACCGGAAACCAGAGAATTGCCCAGCCAGGGCGAACCCCCAAAGCGAGCACGAGCAGGGCCGCAGGCAACAGCGCGACCAGATAGTCGACCAATCCAACCGTCATCGCGGCAATGGGGACGAGCACACGAGGGAAATAGACCTTTGTGAGCACGTGCTGATTCTTGACCAGACTTTCGGACATATCACCGAGAATTGTCGCGAATAATTGCCACGTCAGCAGTCCAGTAATCGCCGAAGCCGCATAAGGAACACCCGCCGATGTCGGCTTCCGTTGCAGCAGCCCAAACAACACGACGAATACGGCTACTGTCGCAGCGGGCCGAAGAATTGCCCACGCGATACCGATCATGGTTTGACGATAGCGAACTTTCAAATCGCGCTGACCGAGAATCAACAACAGATCCCGATAATTCCACCACTCCCTCAGCGCGAGACGTCCCGGGCCCTGCTGGGCCTCGACCACGACTAACAGCCGTTCGGGAGGACGATCATGTTCTTGACTGGGCATCGACAGACGGGACTCTGAGCAGGCACTGGGATCCGCACCGGATGTTAGTGACAGACCAATACACATGAAAACCCCGCTGGCGGTCACTTCCGCCAACTTGTGGCCATGAATTCGTGGGGTGTCCCTATCGGGGGCCGAAAACGTCGCTGTCCAGAAGTTCCGTCGGTCGCCTTTCTGGTACAGGAAGCAAGTGGCTTTAATTTCAACGATCAGCAAGCCAGCGGGCCCAGAAGTCGGGCTCCTTCAGGTTCAGGTAGTCAGACCGTCGGGTCAGGAACTGCTCATAGGTCAACTGCTGAATCTCATCCAGCGACATCTCCAACCGCTGTGTTGAGGCGCCCCGGGCAACGACTCCTAGACCGTAATCGCAGTCGAGTGTAAAGACTTCCAGGTCGTCGTGGCACGCACGCAGCTGCATCACAGTCTTGTAGACATCTCCGGTCCATTCGCCGGTCCAACCGGGGTGTCCCTGCGCTTCCGCCGCCTGCGGAGAGTCGGCACGCAAAGCGGCTGCGGCGTGCGGCGGAAGACAGTCATGCATGACAATGACGCCGTGGGGCTTCAGATATGGCAGTGCATTAACGACATCGCGGTATGCCTGTTCATGGGTATGCAAGCCATCCACGAACACAACATCCAGGCCATCGCTCAACCGATCCGAATGCTTCAGGAAAAACTCGTCACTTGGCATCTCAAAGTATTCAATGTGGCGATTCGAGCGATGGTCAAAATGTGCACGCAACTTGCGGTACCATGGAATCTTGAATGCAGGATCGACGGCAAATTTCCTTCCTGCTTTCAGTGCCAGAAGCACGTACCCCGTTTCCACTCCGATTTCAAGGTAGGCGGGCGCGATCTGACGATCCAGGAGGGACTGCAAGACTTGAATTCGATTCATGTGGCTGGATTCCGCCCAGATGTCTGAGTTCCGCGGTAGCGTACGAGACTTTAGGAATCGCCGCTCGCGATCGTCAAGAACTGGGACGAAGCTGAGAATTGCGTGACGTGGATAGATCATCTGTCCACGGGACCATCGTTTGCCTGACGAGCATTCCTGCTCCAACGGAGAATCGACACGGCTCTGCGACACATCCTGCGTAGTCGCGCAATTTCGGGCCAGTGTTCTTGCGAATACCCGTTCCAATGCCGACAATCAAACGTTGAGTTGCCCATCCAGGACTCCCTTTACCTCTTAGGGTTTCGGCATGAGTCGAGTTGTTTCTTGTTTTGCCGTCATTGGCGTTGTGCTCTGGTTTGGTGCCGTTGGTGCAGCGGCCGCCCCACCAGAGATCCAGCGAGCGGTCGACAAGGCCGTTGCGTATCTCAACAGCCGCGCAGCTGACCAACAGGGACAGCACAGTCAATACAGTCCGGGCAAGAATGCATTGGCTGCCTATGCGGTGTTCAAGTCCACGCATTCGACTCAAGATCCTGCGGTTGCCAAGGGGCTGGAGGTGGTGCTCAACAAGTTCTCTGGTGGTGAATACAACAATTCGAAGAAACTGGAAGACGTCTACGAAGCGGCCGTCGATGCGATGTTGCTCGCGGACGTGGATGGCAAACAATACGCCCCCCAATTGCAGATGATCTGCGATTACATCGTCGGCCGACAACTGGAGAACGGTGCCTGGGATTACATCACGCACCCACGCAAGAGCCAGGGTGACGTCAGCGTAAGCCAGTACGCGCTGCTGGGACTATGGACCGGCGCTCGTTTTGGCGCAAAGATTCCCTTAGCCAACTGGGAGAAGGCAGTTCAGTGGCACATGCGGTTCATGCTGCCCAACGGGTCGTACAACTACGTTCCCGGTACTAACGAAGGGGATGCGAAAGGGGGAGCCACACTCTCGATGACCGCTGCTGGCGGAAGCAGCTTGCTGATCTGCTACATGCACATCCACCCCGATCGATATCTGGCTTTCTCGGAACACCGTGAACCGGTAAAGACGGTCGTTAAGCCCAAGGATGACTCGGTGCTGGAAAAAGTCGCCATCGCTGGTGCTTCGCCAGACAATGCCGCAAGGGAAACCCCCACGGTGTCCGGGGATGCGATTGACGCAGCGGTGCGCAAGAACGCCAGTTCGTTTGCCGCGCGATATTCGCCCAATGGCGATATTGGCGATCACGCCTACTACTATTACACCCTGGAGCGGTACGCTGCCCTTGCCAATGTTGAAACCTTGGGGAATCACCAGTGGTTTCAGGAATGTGCCACGAAATTGATTGGCCAACAGAATCCAGATGGCAGTTGGGATCTGTCTCATTACGACTCTCAGACAGACAAGAGTGTCGCCACCAGCTTGATCACACTCTTTCTGTTGCGGTCGACTGGGAAAGTGCTCAACCGTGATGAACCCAACTTTGGGCAAGGGCTTCTCGCTGGTGGGCGGGGGTTGCCGGAGGATTTGGCTTCGGCCACGTTCAATGGGCGGACGATGGAGGAGAAGAAGAAGCCGGTGGGGCCGCTGGATGAGCTGCTGGCATCGCTGGCGGAAACCGGGGACATCGACATCAGCGATGTACAGGAACAAATTGTGGAGCAGGTTCAGCTGGGTGATCGCAAAGAACTGGTCAAACAGAAGGATCTACTGGTCAAACTCATCAAGCATTCCGATCCGAACGTGCGGCTCACCGCCGCCTGGGCGCTGGGGCGGACTGACGACATGCGGCTGGCCATGCATCTGATTAACGCACTCGACGACAAAGATGTTGGAGTGATGATTGAAGCCCGTAACTCGTTGTGCTGGCTGGCGCGGCGTCCGCGTGGGTTTGGATTTCCCGCCGATCCATTCGATGGGCTGCCGCCGAACCCTCCCGAAGAAGCGCGACTCAATGCCATTCGGACCTGGCACAAGCAGGTGTTCACGGCGTGGGGGAACTGGTACTTGGACAACCGTCCATACGATGACCGTGGCGACCAGTTCGAGGCATTGCTACGGAAGCGGCTGCAGGAACTCAAAGAACAGATCGATACTTGATCGTGGCAGTTTGTCGCCCATTGATCCGTTGGTGTGCTGGCTCGACGGGCGACTGACGCGCTGACCGGTTGGTCCCCCGCACCATGTCTGATCCCCCGCCTCTTGAGTCAACCATGCCGGACCCCAGTACGGTGCCAACGCTCGCAGAAATCTGGGAACAGATTTGGGAACAGCTCTCCGTCGCCTGTGACCGGGTGAACCATCCTTGGGGGTGTGCCGTGCTCAGCAATTGCACTGAGGATGGTCCCGCCGCGCGGACAGTTGTCTTGCGGCGGCTGAGTCGTCTTGAACGCTGGCTATTCGCCCATACCGACCGGCGCTCCCCCAAAGTGTCGCAACTTCAGCGGTTCCCCAAGGCTGTGTGGACGTTCTATGACTCGACCTCACGGGAACAACTCGTCGTTGCGTCAACGATTCAGGTACTCACTTCCGGCGAGCAGTTCGAACGGTGCTGGCATGAAAGCCGACCGGAGAGTTTGCACTGTTATCTCGGACCATATGCTCCGGGCACCATCGCTTCGCAGGCCGAGAGCAACATGCCGCAGGGATTGCCCTGGCTGGCTCAGTCTCCCGAGCAGTTGCAGATGGGGCGAGACAACTTCGCTGCTTTGCACGCGACGATCTATGCCATCGACTGGTTGCGACTCAGCTCTGGCGGCAATCTCAGGGCGCACTGGGATTGGCAGGGGGATGACTGGGTGGGGCACTGGCGGGCTCCGTAGCAGCAGAAGTTCGAATGCATTGTCTTTGGCTGCATTGCCCGGGTCGGAATCCCGCCACGTGCGATGCCTTCGCAATCTGTCTATTGAAACAACCCGTACAGCACAATGTTGACTGCGATCTTGGCGGCATCTTCGCCCAGATACCCCGCGCACGATGTGGTCGCCTGTCGCTCCAGTGCACAACTCAAATCGTATTTGCTGTAGACCACCACATAGCGGCCATCGACTTTGACTCCTTCGAGGATCGGTTCCCCCACAGATTCGGTCAAGGTCAACACCGCCTGACCCGGAGCAGGGAACCGGCGGCGCACCTGTCGGATATCGTACCCAATGGGGAGTTGATAGAGCGGCGTATCGACAGGAATGCGTTCCAGTGGCGTGTCCAGCGTGAGTTGAATCAGTTCGCGAAAGCTCGCATCGAACTGAGTGGCGCCGCAGCAGGCGTCGGCAAACAGAAA
>JAGQQB010000137.1 GCA_020426425.1 Planctomycetaceae bacterium
CCAAAGGGGACGAGAAGATCGGCGTGGAAATCATTGCCCGTGCCCTCGAAGCTCCCATCCGTCAGATCGCGGAAAACTGCGGTGAGGACGGCGCCGTCATCGCCGACGAAGTTCGCGAGAACAGCTCGGTGAATTACGGCTACAACGGAGCCACGAGCAAGTACGGCGACATGTTCAAGGACGGCATCATCGATCCGGCGAAAGTCGTGAAGAGCGCTCTGCGTTACGCTGGTTCGATCGCTGGCCTGATGTTGACGACCCAGGTACTCGTGACGCGAACCGAAGATCCCGATGGTGGCGCGAAGCCGACCGTGGAAGGCGCCGTTCGCTAACCTGAGTCCGATGATCGTGACAATACGTGCGAGCCACCGGTCTCTCCGGTGGCTCGCCGCGTAAGTGGAGGGTTGAAAGTTGAGGGACGAACCGGAAGACCGCCGACAGACGTCGGGCATCATTGCACAGTTCTTGACTCCCAGCTCCTGACTCGACGTACCACCGTCACCTTCCCAATTGAATCCCGACCTTCCAGCGATGAGCACGATGGCAACCAAGCGAGATTTCTATGAAGTCCTGGGGGTCTCCAAATCCGCTTCGGCGGAGGAGATCAAGAAGGCTTACAAGAAACTCGCGCTGAAGAATCACCCCGACCGCAATCCAGGTGACGATGATGCGGTCGAACGCTTCAAGGAAGCTGCTGAGGCTTACGAAGCGCTCAGCGATCCCGACAAACGCGCCCGGTACGACCGGTTTGGTCACGATGGTTTGCGTGGTGCTGGTGGTCCCGGCGGGGGGACGCAATTCCACGACTTGAACGATATCTTCGAATCGTTCGGCGATATTTTTGGGGACATGTTCGGCGGTGGGGCGCGGCGGGGAGGACGCAATCGCGTCGTCCGCGGCGCCGATCTCAGGGCCGCAGTCACCATCGATCTTGTCGCCGCCGCCACAGGTTGCGAGCAGGATGTCAAACTCAGCCGTAAGAAGTCATGCCAGCGCTGCGCCGGCTCGGGGGCCGAACCAGGCACCGACCCCGAACAGTGCGACTATTGCGGTGGCGCCGGTCAGGTGGTGCAGGCGCAAGGATTCTTCCGGATTCAGACCACATGTCCCGCCTGTCGCGGACAAGGCAAGATCGTCCGGCACAAGTGCAACACCTGTTACGGATCGGGACGCGAATCCGAGACGGTCACGCTCAACGTCAAAATCCCGCCCGGCATGGACAACGGCATGCAGCTTTGCCTGCGCGGGGAAGGAGAAGCAGGCCCAAACAACGGCCCGCGCGGCGATCTGTACGTCGACGTGCGTGTGAAAGAGCATCCGATCTTTCAGCGGCGCGAGAATCATCTCTTCTTCAAGGCCCCGATCACCTATACCCAGGCGGTGCTCGGTACGACCATTGAGATTCCATTGATCCAGGGGAAGGACGAACTCAAGGTTGCGGCCGGGACCCAACCGGGCGAAACCATCCGGCTGCGCGGCAAAGGCCTGCCTGATCCACGCACCGGTCATGTCGGTGATCTGCATGTGGAAATCCAGGTGGTCGTCCCGAAGAAGGTGAGCGAACATCATGAGAAACTGCTCCGCGATCTCGCGGGACATGAGGAATCCGAAGTGCATCCTCACCGCAAGTCCTGGTTCGACAAACTGAAGGACTTCTTTTCGAGTGACGTGGCCGACTGATTACGGCCACTGACGAGATTCAAATTCAAATTCATCCCTGACAGCGGCCCGCCGCTTGTAAACCATGAGTAAGCCGAATCCTCATTCTCCACTGGAAGACGCCGCCGATTGTGGGACGCGACCGCAGGCCGATGATGCGGCATCGGAATCTCAAGAGCCAACGACGACTGCCGAGCCGACGCTCGAAGAGCAACTGCAGCAGGCGATCGCCGAAAAGTGCGAGAACTGGGATCGCTTCCTGCGATCGCAGGCGGAACTGGAGAACTACCGCAAGCGAACTCAGCGAGAACGGGATGAGGAACGACGTTACGCGGCGTTGCCCGTGGTCCGCGATCTGATTGGAGTACTCGACAATCTGCAGCGCGCGGTCGATGCCTGTCGGCAGACAAGCCCTGAAGCAGATTCCCCCGCAGGTGGTCTCCTGCAAGGGGTCGAAATGGTGCTGGCTCAAACCGAAGAGGTGCTTGGCCGGCATGGCGTGAAAACGATCGCCGCACTCGGACAGCCGTTCGATCCTCAGTATCACGAAGCCTTGCAACAAGTCCCCACGGACGAGCATCCTCCAATGACAGTGATCAACGAATACGAACGGGGTTACTCCCTGCATGACCGTGTCGTACGGCCCAGCAAAGTGATCGTCTCCGTCGCTCCGCCGCAGGAATAGAACACTGACGGCCCACGCGCCCGATTCCAGACACCGTTTCTCCGCCCCCGGAGTCTCCAACATGCCCACCTACGAATACGAATGCCAAGGCTGCGCCCATCACTGGGAAGAGTTCCAGTCGATCAAGGCGAAGCCCACTCGCAAGTGCCCGGAATGCGGCAAGAACAAGGCTCAGCGGCAGATCAGTGGCGGTGGCGCCATCCTGTTTAAGGGCGCCGGATTCTACATCACCGACTACCGCAGCGACTCCTACAAGCAGGCCGCCTCGGCAGACAGTAAGCCTGCGGGAGGAGAGAGTTCGACGAAGAGTGAGTCATCCAAGAGCGGCGAGTCGTCCTCGACGAGTTCCACTTCCGCCGAATAATTGACGGCGAAGTCGCGCAGTGTTTGCTATGCTGATATGCGACATTGCAATTGAACCACAGACCTCATCTTATTCCCAGCAGTAGCGACATCCGAAACGTTTCTGGAGAGACCTATGCGTACGCACCTGACGATTTTCACCTGCCTGTTTCTGAGCAGCTTGGGCATCGGGACGACTGCAACTGCCGCCGCGCCAGTACCCATCAACGCCGAACTGATTCCGATCGGCGAATTGGTCGTGGAAGTCGACAGCCGGGTCAAGGAACTTGAAGGGTTTCTCGCCACGGCCGATGTCTACGAAGAGAATCGCGAGGAAGCGGTGCGACAGGCGTTTGGTGTGCTCGCCTGCGTTGCCCAGGCGATTGCCGAACATGCTGACGCCGCAACTGTGAAGATCCAGGGCCCAGCTCTGCGTGATGCGGCGCTGCAGTTCAAGAAGACCTCAACGCTCGATGAAGCCAAGGCGGCACTCGCTGCGATTCAGGCGGCCCATGTCGGGACCAGCACCGTAGAGGCAGCCGCCGAGCATCCGTGGAACAAGTTGATCAACATGCATCCGATGATGGAGGAGATCAACGCCCGGAATGCAAAGCTGCTGCGCGTCTTCCGTCGGATTCGCGGCAACGACGACGAAGTCGCCCACGCCAGTACGCTCGTCGTCCTCGCTTTGGCGATGCAGGCCGACACGCACGAAGTGAAGAAGGAAGCCGATCTCCCCAAGTGGGAGCAGTGGTCGGTCGAATACCGTACGCAAATGCTCGAAGTCGCCAAGGCCATCCGTGCCAAAGACGCGAAGTCAGCCCGAGAATGGTTCGACAAGGCGAACGCCACATGCGATGCGTGCCACGAAGTGTTCCAGGAATAGTGGACAGCCCGGTCCGAGGGGTATCTGGCATGTGGTGGTCGTGCTCGACGCTGCTAGCGTCGGCGTCGTCCACCAGATGACACCGGCTTCGATTCGCAAGAAGGCCACCCATTTCTCCGGCGCACTCCCCGGTCTGCCTCACTTGCGAGACCACGAATCACAAACTCGCGCTATGCTTTGCGGATGAAATGCTCGGCATAGCTGCGAACTTGCCGTCCATTGAGCACGTGAAACATCCGCAGTTGCTGCACAGTCTCCTGGCTGAAGTGTGCGATCGGAACGTGGATCAAACGTTTGCCATAGCGTTTGGCGATGCGTCGCCATGCGATGCCTGGGGCCGATTGTGACAGCACGGCGATGTGCCGCTCCTGTGAGTGATGACATGCTGCCAGCAGCAAGCGTTCCTCCAGCGTGTCTGCCGCATGGAACCGACGGTCCCGCCAGATGTCAGGGACCGGTCGTGGCGGGAACAGAAACATCGCCCCTCCATATGTCGCTGTGGCGATGCCAGGCCCGACGATCTCTTGTGCGTAGTCCGTCGCGAAGAATGCCAGCGTCGACTCGTCGTGATGCTCGGCATGCCACGTGATCCGCCAGGGATAGTCGCGCGGATCGGCAGGAGAATCAAACAACATCAGCACGCAGTCGAGACTTCCCCGACTCGGCGGAAGTTCCTTCACATACAAATCGCCGGTGTGCCAATTCCTTAGGGTCTCACGGATGTCGAGTCCGTCTTTCAGACTGGTGGTGAACTTCTCGATCCGCGCGAGATCATTCCCGAGCATCGTCAGCGCATGGTTCTTCACATGCGTGCGGAAGCGCTCAATGGCGACATCTTCGGGCGGCCAACTGCAATGCGAGAAGGGATTCCACTGACGTGTCCACTTCTCCTGATCGACCTTGGGCGGCTTGCGATTGAGCTGTAGCGTCCGCCACACCACCGGTGGTCCTGGCAAGCGATTCTTCAGTGAGCACAAGTCGCCATTCGGGAACTGTCCTCGATCCAGCGAGACCTTGAACTCCTCAAGCGGCAGATAGTCGCGATAAGGATATTCGCGTGCGACTTCCGCCAGACTGATCGCATACTGATCTCCCGCAATCTGCTTCGCCGCACAGATCAGCGTGTAAAGATCGGGCGTGAGCCGCCGCTCAATCAAACACAGGTTGCGAATGTAACGCAACATCGTGGACAGCAGATGCGGCGTAAGGTTCCGCGCCCGGGTCTTAAGTTCGTCCCGATAATGCACGCGGGCGGCCAGCAGTAATTCCTTCACTCCGTCGACAGAGAGATTCTCGTCGTCTTCGAGTTCGGCTCGGGCGCGTTCGTACAGTCCAGTGATGAACGGCAACTCCCCGAGCAGGAACAGCAGCGAGTCGGGATCGGCCCGGAACAACACAGGATCGTACACCTCTTCGGGTGTTTGGCTGATCGCATTCCGTTCCTGGAACGCCTCGCGAATCCAGGGCCAGTCGGTGAGTGAGCAGAGCGCGAGAGTCCGTTCGTGCTTCCGTTCTAGATCGCGCAGTTGGCTTGCCATCCAGACGATGCGCGCTCTTTGTTGCGTTCTTTGTGGACGCGGAATCGCCGGGAGTACGGCGGCGGAGAATCGTTCCAGCGAAACCTGCTTCAGCGCGTATGGGTCGGGGAGTATCGCCGAGTGCGGATCAAACTCCTCGACCTCCAAGTCGATGAACGCCCGCAGCATGCGTTCTTGGATTGCGATTCGCAATGCGGCGATGATCGGTTGGCAGGGATCGATCGGTACATAACTGCAAACTCGTCGAGGCTGCTGTGACTGTTCCTGCTCAGGCGACCACGCAGGCTCCGCGTATGGATCAGTTTCCTCCTGTAGCGCGATGGTCACCTGCGGCAGATGACCTACGCCCATTTCGACCGATGCCGCGAACGAGGGGGGCAGAGGTACCGCAAGACAATCAAACTTCTCGCCCAACATCAACCGCCGCAACTCAATCGCAAAATCTCCGCTCCCATGAATCACAGGAACGAGTGAGATGCGGTCGGAAAGTTTCAATACAGGATGCATCGCTCGATTCTATCTCCGATCACCGCTCAACGGAAAGCAGAGGTCTTGCGGGAGCAGGGGCGAAGGGTGCATCTGGCAGATGGTGGTCGTACCAGTCGCTGCTAGCTTTGGCGTCGGCGATTTGACGACACCCCTTCCGATTCGCAACAGGTGACCACCATTCCTCAGACGCACGCCAGAGCGATAGAACGGATCCAGTGCTGTGTGGTCACCGGGAATGTCGGTCTTTCCTGAGCGATGGCCTGCCTGCGGCTCACTCAGGCTTGCGTAACTCCAGCGCTGCCGGGAACAATCACGATGAACGCTCACAACACCTCAGGAGGCTTCGTTATGTGTCGATTCACGGGTTGTCTGCCAGCTGTTTTGTTGCTGGTGTCGACGTTTGGCTCGGTCCACGCCGACGACTGGCTGCGGTTTCGCGGCCCGAACGGGCAGGGTGTGGTCGAGGGAGAGTACCCGCTGACCTGGACCAGGCAGCAGAACGTCAAGTGGCGTGCCGAATTGCCAGCGCCAGGCAACAGCAGTCCGATTGTGGTTGCAGGTCAGGTGTTCATTACGCAGGCGACCGATCAGGGACGGCAGCGGCATCTCATGTGTTTTGATCGCTCCGGTGGAACCGAACTGTGGCGAAGGACGATCGACTTCGGCAAAGTGGAGGAGACGCACAAGACAAACCCCTACTGTTCCGCTTCTCCGGTGAGCGATGGTGAACGCGTCGTTTGCTGGCATGGCTCGGCGGGCACGCACTGCTACGACCTCGCTGGCGAGCTGCAATGGTCCCGCGACCTTGGAACATTTCATCACATCTGGGGGGAAGCGTCCTCACCCATTATTCACGGTGACAACGTCTACCAGATCTGTGGGCCCGGTGAACGAACATTCGTCATCGCGCTGAACAAGCGAACGGGCGAAACCATTTGGGAAAGTCCCATGGAGCCAGATGGGAGCGTTAGCGACAAAGGCCGCTACGTCGGAACCTGGGCCACACCGGTGGTGGTTACCGTGGATGGCCAACAACAGTTGCTGTGCGCATTGCACAAACGCGTCGTCGCGTACGATCTCACCTCCGGTCAGGAACTCTGGAGCACCGCTGGCGTGAGCAGTCAACGCGGCGATCTCGTCTACACGTCACCGCTCGTCACCAAGACAGAGGCCGTTGTGTTCGGTGGCTATGGTGGTCCAATGTTCGCCTTCCGCCTGGGCGGTTCCGGAGATGTCACCGAGGCGAATCGGATGTGGCACATCGAGAAGCAATGGCATCCTCAACGCATTGGCAGCGGCGTGATCCTGGGTGACAAGATCATCATGGCCAACGCCGACGATCCCGGCTCAGTGCAGTGTTTCGTTCTGGCCACCGGAGAAACGCTTTGGGAAGAACGTCGCACCGGCGCCGGTCCACACTGGGGATCGATCATCCACAACGGGGACAAGCTCTACGTGCAGGGCCAGAAGGGTGCCATCCAGGTGCTCTCTGCTAACCCCGAGAAGTTCGAACTGTTGGCCGAAAACGACCTCGGCGAAACCAGCAACTCCACCCCAGCATTCTCCGACGGTGAGATCTTCATCCGCACGCATGAGGCGTTGTACTGCGTGAGCGCGGAATAGCCGTTGTGTTGACCGGAGGTTCGTACCCGATGCTGCCAGCATCGGAGTCCGCTTGTCGAAAGACCGACGCTGGCAGCATCGGGTACGAATGGAATCGCACTCACTCTGCCGCTGGCAGCGCTCCCGTCTGGCGAAAGCTCTCCACATGAAACTGGATGATCTGGTCACCGACTTGATCGTACACTTCTTTCGCACTGTGCTTGGCACCAGGGACGATGATGAACTCGCTCTTGATGCCGCAATTGGTTAGGTGCTCATGCCACTGCTGGTTCGCCTCGAAGTTGAAGTCGGCGTCGCCATCGACCACCAGGATGCGCGGCTGCTGCTGGCCGGACTCGGCGAAGCGTTTGGCAAGATCCCAGGTGTTGTTCCAGGCTGGCGAGATGGTCAGCGATTCGCTTTCGGCTCCGTTATTCTCACTGATGCGTAGCTCGTGCTGATGCCCGCCCCCCATGGGCGCGGCGGAACAAAACAGCTCGGGATGCTTGAGCATGTAGCGTCCTGTGCCGCGGCCTCCTTGCGAGAACCCTTCGACGGCACGACCGGCTCGGCTGGCAATGGTGCGGTAGGTGCCATCGATGTGCTCGATCAGTTCCAGAAACGCCTGCTCACCCTGGAAGCCTTCGTGGTCGTAATGACTCAATCGTCCGCCGTTCGGGAAGACATAGATCACCGGCGGCAGCGTGCCTGCTTGCATCGCTTTCAGAAAGTAGGGGGCCATGTTCGCCGCCTTCCATTCGCTCCCCGGTCGGCCGCCATGCAGCCAGTAGATCACCGGATAGCGTTGTGACTCACTTGCAGGATCTTCGTACCCTAACGGCAACAGGATGCAGTAGCCGACATCGGCCTGGTTCGCCTGACTACGGAACTTTGCCTGGACGATGCGCGGCGGAATCGACTTTGGTGGTGGAGTCACCCACGAGAACTTGGGGCTCGGCTTTTGCGCCTGAACAAAGGCGGGTGAGAGGCCGATGGTGAATGGCAGACACAGCAGCAAAGTACGCATGTTCGGTTCCTCTGTGGGGATTCAGCCACGAAGAATAGAGCAATCTCGGCAGAGACGCGAGAAGCACGATCAGCGGCACGTCAACCTGACAACGCCCGCGTACTGCGATACGCTATGCAGATCGACATCAACTTGATTCAGCTCCCCGGAAAGCACGGTCCATGTTTCGTCTCACCTACAAGGATGATGGTTCCGAACATGGCGACCTGTGCCTGGAGTGTGGCGAGCATGTGAGTCGCGGGGACTCGTACTTTCTGGCGCTCGATCGACTCGTGGAGCCGAAGTCGACCACGCCGGACAAGGTACGGCATGTGCTGCGGCTGATGTTCTCGCACTGGATCGATGTCGTCCGCGAAGGGGCGGCGGAGCCGGTGTATCTGCTGGTCGAACTGTTCGATCAATGCACCCGGTGGATCGAAGTCCATCCGGTGAACGATCAGGTGGAGTTACGGCTTGGCTGGTCGACGCGCGAAGGCTATGCGCTCATCCCATCGCGCGACGCGGTACACCGTTGTGCGCCTGAGGGCTTTGAAGCGGAAGTCGACCATCCGGAATGCGTGATGGAAAAGTCAGATCTGATTCGCGCAATCGAGCGTTGCCGCGGCATGCTCGACATTCAAGCCTGCTCGACCACCGATCCGACCTCGATCCTGGAGCACTACCGCGGCGCGTACGGATCGCAGTTGCTGGTGGCGGCGGTCGCGC
>JAGQQB010000138.1 GCA_020426425.1 Planctomycetaceae bacterium
GGCAACATGGCTGAGCATGCCCAGCATGCGAAGAACATCGATCAACCACTCGCCGGGCTGCTCCGCGATCTCAAAGATCGCGGCCTGCTGGATGAAACGCTCGTGGTCTGGACCACCGAGTTTGGACGTACTCCGGGAGTGGATGGGGAGAAAGGACGCGGGCATCACAGCGCCTGCTTCTCGTCGTGGCTGGCCGGAGGTGGTGTGCAGGGAGGCATCAGCTATGGGGAAACGGACGAGATCGCCGCCACCGTCGCGGAGAATGGCGTTCATGTGCATGACTTCCATGCGACGATCCTGCATCTGCTGGGGATTGACCACAAACGGCTCACCTATCGCCATGCGGGACGCGACTATCGGCTGACCGATGTGCATGGGCTCGTGATCGAGGATCTGCTGGCGTGAGGGGTGTCGTTTCCCTAGAGCAAGTTGCGATTTGGTGTTCAGCCTGACCCAGTGTCGCCCGACTCTCCGAGTCGGGTTGAGTCCAACTTGATCGACCGACTTGTGTTGGCGGTATGCCTCCGCAACTGGACTCGGCACGATTCGGAGAATCGTGCGACACTGGCGCGACAAACGGCGTTTTCACCATCGATGCTTGTCGCTACGATTCGCCGACCGGGATGGTGTCGCGGCCATCGATCTTCTGAGTGCCGCGCGAACCCACGGTGGGGATGTCACGGATGGACATGTTTGTGGTTCAGGGGGGGACGCCGCTCTCCGGCTCGCTGCAGGTGAGCGGGGCGAAGAATGCGTGTCTGCCCATCATGGCCGCCGCGCTGGTCATTCAGGGGACCACCCGACTGGAACGTGTTCCCGATTTGGTCGATGTCCGCACGTTATCGCTGCTGCTGCGGAACCTCGGGGTCGCCGTCGACCGCGAGGCCACCGGCGATTTGGCGCTCGATCCGGCGGGACTTCACAGTAACATCGCGGATTACGATCTCGTCCGGACCATGCGGGCGAGTGTCTGTGTCTTGGGGCCATTGCTCGCCCGCACCGGTCGCGCGTGCGTGTCATTGCCGGGGGGCTGCAACATCGGCTTTCGTCCGATTGACCTGCACTTGAAAGGACTCTCGGCACTGGGGGCGGATGTCCGTATCGAGCGCGGCTATGTGCTGGCTGAGGCAAAGCGTTTGCGGGGAGCCAGAGTGCATCTCGCTGGACCGCAGGGAACCACGGTCACCGGCACCTGCAACGTGCTTGTTGCGGCCGCGCTGGCGGAAGGAACATCAGTCATCGAAGCGGCCGCCAGCGAACCAGAGGTGGTCGATCTGGCCAATTTCTTGAATGCGTGTGGAGCACAGATTCGAGGCCAGGGGACAAGCGAAATTGAAGTTGACGGAGTCGACTCGCTGCGGGCACCATCAAAACCATACACAGTCATTCCCGATCGGATTGAAGCGGCCACGTTGTTGATCGCCGCCGCCGCGACAGGGGGTGAGATTCAACTTCAGGACGTGCAGCCGCGGCATCTGCACGCGGTGCTGCATATTCTGCGTGAAGCTGGCTGCCGACTCGACGTCGGCGACTCGTCGATCTCGTTGACCGCGCCGGCAGAGATTCATCCGGTCGATGTCGTCGCCCAACCGTTCCCGGCGGTTCCAACTGATGTGCAGGCACAACTCACCGCGTTGCTGACGAAAGCTCGCGGAACAAGCATTGTGCGGGATGATGTCTTCCCTGACCGGTTCCTGCATCTGCCCGAACTCTCCCGGTTGGGGGCCGACATGCGTCGGGAAGGGAACGCCGTAGTGATTCGTGGAGTCCAGCGGCTCTCCGGGGCACCGCTAATGGCGTCAGATCTGCGTGCGAGTGCCGCGCTCGTAATCGCTGCCATGATGGCCGAACAGGAATCGACCATTCGCCGGATTTACCATCTGGACCGGGGTTACGAACGATTGGAAGCGAAGCTCTCGGCGATTGGCGGGTTGGTGAACAGGGTGAAGGATGAGCCGACCCATCTGCCGATCTCGCTTCCGTCAGACCCAGCGATTCATGCTGGCAGCGAGCGCAAGTCGGCGTGACCCATCGCATCTTGCGCAGTTTGACAACCGGCACCGGCTGTTTCTGCGGCATTTCGGCAAAGATTGCGGCTGTCGGCACGCGGCGCTCGAAACTTGAGCGAAATCTCTGGCAGGCGACCGAAAAACGCCATAAAAGCTCGCAACCGCCGGGTGGGTTCTCCACCGGGCACCCTCCTTTCCCATCACTCGCGTCCCTGTTCGCTCGCTGCGAATGGGAGTCGTGAGCCCGCCAAAATCTGGAGTGACCGCATGGCCGCGCAATCGCGCGTCGGTCAATGCGTGCTGCTCACCTGCACATCCACGAAACTGGAGTTCTTCCATGCTGAAGGACATGCGTTCTGCGCTGTTCGTCGCCGCGCTGCCACTGCTGAGCGGTTGCAACATGGCCCCTGCCTGGCAAATGCGACAAGCCCAACTGCGGACGTATCAGGCGTACCGACAGGGGGAGATGTATCAGGCGCAGGCGACTCAGGCCCAGCAGATGGCGAGCCAACTCTCGCAGGAATTGGGCGTGGCCAATGAACGACTGGCGAATCTCAATGCCGAGCGGTCTCTACTGCATGAACAATACAAGGGACTGCTCGCCGGGTTGCCAGCACCGGGGAGTCCTTTGAGCCAGGCCATGCGGGATCGACTCTCCGATCTCGCGGCGCGGTATCCTCAGTTTGAATTCGATCCCATCTCCGGGGTGCTGCACTTCGAAGGGGACATCCTGTTCTCGTCCGGCAGCGATGTCATTCGCCCAGAGGGGATGCAGATCCTGATGGAATTTGCGCAGATCATGAATTCGCCCGAAGCGCAGTCGCTGCACATTCTGGTCGTGGGTCATACTGATGATCGACCAGTCGTGCTGCCATCGACCAAAGCTCAGCACGAGACGAACTGGGAACTGTCGGCACATCGTGCCACGCGAGTTGTTCGGGCGCTCGCTGGCCAGGGACTTTCGGAGCCTCGCATGGGGATCGCTGGGTACAATCAGTATCAGCCCGAGGTTTCCAACTCGGACGACCATGCCCGCCAGCTAAATCGCCGTGTGGAGATCTACGTGCTGGCGCCAGATACTTCGCTGGCTGGGCGAGAGTTGCCAGCTCGGAAGTAGTCAACCGTTGGGTATTGATACGGAAACGGCTCCATGTTGACGGATCGCTATCCTGAGTTAAGTTTCCCGCTGACGCCTGAACTCGCGCGGCGGTTGCCGCGAAGCCCGGCGTATCGCTACCGCGTGCAACCCGACGAAGTGCAGCTGACTCCCGAGCCTCGCTGTGGGCATGGGGTGCTGACAATCTCCTCTGCAATTGCTAGCGATGCGTCAGACCTGCGGCTTCCGTCCGGTTGGCGCATCGACGATCTGCAAGCGTCGGATTGGCCGAGGCTGCTGCCGCTGTTTCTCGATGCGTATTCGACGCAGCTTCCGTTCTCTGTTCTGTCTGGGACAGAGGCTGAAGAGTTAGCGATTGAAACACTGGAGGGAACTCGCCTTGGTACAGATGGATCATTGGTGCCTGACTGCTGTCTCGTCCTGCGGACTGCGGAACGAACGTCCATCGCTGCAGCCCTGTTGGTCACAGTTCTGCCAGCTGGCAACTTGAGCGATTTCAGCGATTCGGCATGGCAACAAACACCACCGCCGCAACCGCACACGCAAGCCTGGGGCCGCCCGCATCTCACTTGGGTGCTGACTTCTCCATCGCACCAACGTCAGGGGCACGCGAAGCTGCTGTTGATGTCCGTCCTCCCCCGGATCGCCGCGTGGGGCTACACCGAACTGGCCAGTACGTTCCAGTTAGACAATGTTCCCAGCCTGCTCTGGCATTGGCGCATGGGGTTCGCCTTGCAGGGGGCAGGTGTCGGGGGTCGGGGATCAGGGAGTGTGGTGGAGGGTTGAGAGTGGAGAGTTGAGCGAGGATGCACGGTGCCCGGCATAGCTCGATCCTCCGTCCTCGTTCCTCAGTCCCCCTGGTCCCCGACCTCTGAGCCCCTGAGCCCTGCCGCAGGGATTTCGCTTGAAGTCGCGTTGGCAGACTCGTATGCTGAGACGAATTGAGACACTTCGTCTTTGGCGTGCGGCTTCGCCTTCTCCTGATCTGGAGGAGTGCCGTACGTTCGGGAACTTTCTCCTGTCAGGATCAATGTCATGGCTCGACTCTTGCTGGGTTCGCTCTGTGGGCTGCTGCTATTCACTCAACCTGGATTTGCCGAAGAGGCGATTCCCATCGAGAAACCCGAAGCGGCGGCGACGGAAGCAAAGGAGGTCGATCCAGCACTGCTGCTCCCATCGCACAAGCAGGTTCGGTCGGTGAAGCCGCTGCTCAATGGGCAACCGACTACGCTCAACACCTTCTGCTTGTCGCCCGAGGGAGACATCGTCTGCTGCGTCGGTGGCAGCCGCATGGTGCCTAAGGTGAACGACGACGGTGAAGTGACCCTGGAGTCCGACGGAGAACTGACCAGCGGCGTCGTAATCTATTCACCCGAGGGAGAACTCAAGCAAACGATCAAGACGCCGTTCAAACCAACGGCCGTCAACTTTGCGCCAGATGGCACATTCTTCGTCGCCGGTGATGGGAAGATTCAGCATCTGACGACGGAAGGCAAAGTGCTGGCGGACTCGACCACGCCGAACATCGGCGATCTCGAAGAGTTCAAGGCCAAGGCGGTCGAAGCAGCGAAGAAGCAGGCGGAACAGTATCAGCAGATGTTCGCCGAGCAACTGGAGCAGCTCGAGACCAAGATCGCCGAAATCGAAGAGACTCCGGAAGAAGAACGGACCGCCGTTGAGAAAGCCCGGCTGAAGGCAATGACCCGGCAGCAGGAGATGTACTCGCAGCAAGTCGACATGATCTCGAAACAGTTCGGTGCGCAGAACACTGACGCTGCCTTCCAGCGAGCTTCGCGCGTGACCGCCCTGGCGGTGACAAACGGAGATGTCTTCGTGTGTTGCACGTCCTCCTCGGGTCGCGGCTACGAAGTCTGGCGGACAGGGCACGACCTTAAAGGGGGCGAAGTGGTGCTCGAATCGCTGTCTGGTTGCTGCGGACAAATGGACATCCAAGCACAAGGCGAGAATCTGTACGTCGCCGAGAACACCAAGTTCCGCGTTGGCGTCTACTCGCGCGATGGCGAATTGCAGAACAGCTTTGGCAGTCGTGATCGCAACGCGCCGGAGGGTTTTGGCAGTTGCTGTAATCCGATGAACGTCCGTTGCTGTCCAAACGGCGATGTGCTCGCTGCAGAATCGAGCATTGGCAACATCAAGCGGTTCAATGCCGAAGGGGAGTTCGTTGGTCTGATTGGCAAGGCTCGCATTGGTGGAGGATGCAAGCATGTCGCGGTCGGCTTCGATCCTCAGCGCGATTACTACTACATGATGAACGTCGACAAAGGCCACGTCTGCGTGCTTGTCCCGCTGGCCGAAGCGCCAGAGTTCACGGAAGAGGAACTCGCCGCGAAGCAGGCGAAAGAGGGTCTGGGCAAGAAGCTCGTGGGCACCTGGGAACTGGTCACTGAGACAAAGCAGCCGAAACGAGAAGGACTCTCCGGAGTGCTTTCTTCCTTGCTGGGTGGGGCAAGCTCAGAAGGCTCGAACCTGATGTTCACCAAGGGGACCTTCGGCGAAGATGGCACGTTGAAGATCTCTGGCGGCCAGTATGGCCAGCTCGGATCAACTCGCAGTCTCGGCTGGGTGCCGGTCCGTCAAGAAGAGAACAAGCTGTACTTCGCGACACTCATGGACGGTGTCGAGTTCTACTCGTTCTGTTTTGAGTTCACGAACGACGATGAAGTGACGCTGTCCATGATGTACAGCGATCAGGTGATGGCGACCAAGCCGTTCCGGCGAACAGAGGTCGCGGTTGGTGATGAACCTGCCGACCAGCCAAAGTCGGTCCCCGCAGTCCGCATCCAGGTGGGAGACACTGTCCTGGAATCCGAGGCGGAGGCGGTCGAAGAGGTTGAGGTCACCAAGTAGGGCGCCGCTACTGATTCACCAAGGCGAGCGGGGGGCGTCAGCCCCCTGTCCTGGCACATCTGTTTCGTGAGAATGTGATGCACAAGTCTGCCCTGCTATTTGCCTGCTCAGTATCCCTGCTATTGGGAACCGTGACTGGTGTCCAAGCCGCAGAGCCATTGACCGTGGTCGTCATGGACCCCTTGTCGGCACCGCTTTCCTGCGATTGCGTGAAAGGTTATGCGCAGCGGAAATACGAAGTGCTCGGTGCGTACTTGCAAAGGGAGTTGGGACAGCCAGTCAACGTGTACTGGTCGCAGTCGCTCGGCAAGGCGATGCAGGAGCAGACCGCTGGCACGGCTGATCTAATCATCGGCAAGCACTCCGTGGTCCTCTTCGATGCCCGTGCCGCGAAGCTGGATGTCGCGCCAGTCGCCGCCCTGACCGGGGCGGATGGCAAGACGACTCAAGCAGGCTTGATCGTGGTTCGCACTGATGACAAGGCGCAGTCGGTCAAGGACCTGAGCGGCTACCGCGTCTTCTTTGGTCCGCAGGATTGCGATGAGAAGTGGTCCGCGCCCCGCGCATTGCTTACCGCCCATGGCGTCGACATCGGCGGACTCAAGGAGACCTTTGCCGCCTGCAGTGAGGCGGCTTCGGCACTGGTGGAACTCGATGCAGATGTTGCCGCAGCAGCGGTGATTTCCAGCTATGCCGAGCCGCTGCTTGAAGGTTGTGGTGCCGTAGAAAAGGGAGACCTGCGGGTGCTGGGACGAACGGAGGAACTTCCATTCGTGACCGCATTCGTCAATCGATCGTTGCCGGAAGAACAACGGACGCACATTCAATCGGCACTGCTGAAGGTGGGCGAGGATGCCGACCTGTTGATTGCACTGGAAACGGAAAGTGGCTTTGTCCCCTTCGCCGCGAAGCCAGAGCCAGATTCCGCGCAGCCGATGGCAAAAAAAAAGTAGTGCGCCACTGGCCCGGCTGGCGCGGGCCGGATCGCAGCGGTCGAGCGGCGTGGTTGCCGGATCGACTGCCAAAATCGCTGAACGAGTGCCTGGTCTGGTCTCTGCCACTTCCCACCGACGGACTGGGCGGGATCGCTGCAGCGGAAGGCTTTGTGATTGTCGGCGGACGTGACATCGAAGATCAACAGGATGTGTTCCTGTTCCTCGATGCGGAAAGCGGTTTCCTGCTGGGACAGGTGTCGTATCCCGCCCTGGGCAGTCTCGATTACGGAAACGCGCCGCGCGCCACTCCGCTGATCACGCCGACGCATGCGTATTTGTTCGGCGCCTTCGGACACACCACCTGCGTCGATCTCGCCGCCATGGAGACCGTCTGGCAACGCGATTTGTCGCGCGACTACCAGACGCCGGAACTGGAGTGGGGACTGGCTGGTTCACCGTTGCTCGTTGATGACCTGCTGATCGTCCAACCCGGGGGACGACTAGGGAATCTGATCGCACTGGAGTCCGCGACAGGGAAGACCCGTTGGACAAGTGAAGGGGGCAAACCAGGTCATACCAGTTGCATCCTGGTTGAGGTGGCGGGGCGCCATCAGTTGGTCGGTTACGACGCAACTTCTCTCGGGGGCTGGGATTTGGCGACCGGGGAGCGACTGTGGACGATTACCCCTCCAACCCGCGGTGATTTCAATGTTCCAACCCCGATCTGGGATCAGCAAGGACAAGCGCTGATTGTTTCGACTGAGAACAACGGGACACGGCGCTACACTTGGAGCGCGAACGGTCAATTGCAGCCCGACCCCGTCGCTCAGTTTGAGGACCTTTCGCCGGATTCCCATAGTCCGGTCCTCTCTGCTGGCCGGGTGTACGGCGTCTGCAATGGGCTGCACGCGATCGAGGCCGCAACGCTCAAGCCCATCTGGATCGATGAGAACGAGCATCTGTACGACTACGCGTCGCTCATTGTTTCCGGAAAACGCCTGCTGGTCCTGAGCGTAGATGGACATCTGCGACTGATCGAAGACGCTGGTGAGACATTTCGCGTACTGGGTGAGCTCTCACTGTCCAAGGAATCGGTCGATGTCCTGTCGCATCCTGCCCTCGCAGGGACGCGGTTGTTCGTCCGGTTGGGCCGCCGGATTGTTTGTCTAGAGTTGGGAAAGTAGAGTGCGGTCTGTGGTCTCCGGAAGCCGTCTGAAAGGATCAGACAGCGGGAGGCGCAGCGTGAGAGAGGTCATGATCACTTACGGAATCATCCCGGCACGGCTGCAGTCGTCTCGGCTGCCACGCAAGTTGCTGCTCTCGGAGACTGGCAAGCCGCTGCTGCAATATGCATGGGAAGCGGCGTGCAGTGCTCAGCAACTGCATCAAGTCATCATCGCGACTGACAGCAACGAGATCGCTGATGTCGCCCGGGGGTTTGGTGCCCGGGTGGAAATGACTCGCGAACATCCCAGCGGCAGCGATCGACTCGCCGAAGTCGCCGCTCGTTGCTGCGGCGATGCCGATCTCATCGTGAACATCCAGGGAGACGAGCCTGAACTCGATCCGAGCGTCGTCGATCGGCTGGTGCAGGTCATGGCCCGGCGTCCGCAAGTGGAGATGGGAACACTTGCGTGTCCGATACAGAGCGAAGCGGTGCTGCTGGATCGCGCCTGCGTCAAGGTGGTCACCGCCGCCGATGGCTGCGCCCTGTACTTCAGCCGCGAGCCAATTCCCTGTTATCGCGATGGACGACCGGGCGACTTGATGCAGTCTGCGGGAGAACACGGGCATCTGGTGCAGAGTCCGTGGCTACTGCACATTGGAATTTATGCCTATCGGCCCGAGTTTCTGCAGGCGTTCACCCAGATGCCGCCTTCTCGGTTGGAGCAACTGGAGTGCTTGGAACAACTTCGGGCGTTGGAGGCGGGCGCGGCGATTCAGGTGGAGGTTGTTCCTCATCGGTCCGTTGGCATCGACACTTCGGCGGACTATGCTGCG
>JAGQQB010000139.1 GCA_020426425.1 Planctomycetaceae bacterium
TCGCGCAGGTGCTTTGGCTCGCGAACAACACGCATTCCGCGCCCGCCTCCGCCGTGAGCCGCTTTGATAATGACCGGATAACCCAATCGCTTCGCTTCGGACTCAGCGTCATCAGCAGTCACCAGCGGCTTGTCGCTGCCCGTCAGCACTGGAACTTCGGCATCAATGGCGATTCGGCGTGCAGAGGTCTTATCGCCCAGTTGTTCGAGGATTTCCGACGTCGGTCCGACAAACTTGATGCCCGCAGCATCGCACGCCCGCACCAAATTTGGATTCTCCGAGAGGAACCCATAGCCCGGGTGAATGGCATCAACCCCGTTTTCCTTCGCAATGGCGACAATACTCTCGATGTCCAGGTAGGACCGGATCGGTTCCCCTTCGGCTCCCACACAGTACGCCTCGTCTGCCTTGAAACGGTGCAGGGCATATCGATCTTCGTGTGCGTAGATGGCGACCGTGCGGATGCCCAGTTCCGTGGCACTGCGGAACACACGGATGGCAATCTCGCTGCGGTTGGCGACGAGCAGTTTGCGAATGGGGGGCATGTGGAGGCAGGGGGGTACGAGTGTGGCTGCAGAGTCGACGAAGTCGACTGATCGAATCCGATTAAAGTCTGGCGAACTGTCCGCGAGATGCAAGTCAGGCAATCGGTCAGGAACTGGTTCGAAAACGACACGTGAAGGACTATCATTCCTTAGCGAACAAACGCCCCCAATCCTCAGAACCGTCCCCGACATCCATGGCTCCTCAAATCAACTGGTATTACCACCGCAACGGCTGCAAGACCTGCTTGCGAATGCAGGCGTATCTGAACGAGCATGGCATTGCCCCCCAGCAGATCGAGAGCGCGAACAAGGTGCGGTACGATTTTGACCAAGCCAAAGCACTGCTCGCGGGGATCAACCGCATTGTCTCCACGCGAGGAAAGTCTGCGACGACACTGAACCTGAAAGGGGGTGCTGTGGACGATGCCGCGCTCGAAAAGGCGATCATCGGTCCCAGCGGCAAGTTCCGGTCCCCGGCGATCAAAGTCGGCAAGACGCTGCTGATCGGGTTCCATGAAACGGCGTTTGACGAGTATCTGTTGTAGGGGCGAAGGAACGGAGGATGGAGGAACCAGGATCGAGGAATTCTCGGGAAGAAGGCGGCTTGCAGCCGGGGGGGCTCAATGATGGATTCTCCTGCCCTCGGCCCTCGATCTCTGATCCCTCACAATTTTCAGTCGCTGGAGTGGAAATTCCCCCATCGTCTTCGCTAAGATGCTCGCTTCGATTTTTCGAGAGCTTGCGTTTACGGAATGCACAAATGGCGAAAGTCAAGACACACAAAGGGATTGCGAAACGGTTCAAGTTGACCGGATCAGGGAAGAAAGCGACGCACCGTAGCGCGAATCGCGGCCACATTCTGGGAAAGAAGTCGGCCAAGAGGAAGCGCCAACTCCGCGGTTCCGGGATCGTCTGTGGGGCTTCGGCCAAGATGATTGCGGAAGCCCTGCGGCCCGGCATGTAGTTCACCGCTCGTCCCCCTGAAGGGTTTCACACAATGTGTCCGGTCCGTTGACCGGTTTTTTGAGAAGGCAGGTATCGAGCAATGCGTGTTAAATACGGCAAGGCCCGACGGAAGAAAAAGAACCGTCTGTTCCGGGAAGCCAAAGGGAATTACGGTGGCCGGAGCAAACTCTGGCGGACAGTGCAGGAAACCATCCTGCGGTCGCGGGCGTATGCATTCCGTGATCGTCGGGCGCGCAAGCGCACGTTCCGTGCTTTGTGGATCACCCGCATCACGGCGGCTTGCATGTCCCGTGAGTTGCGGTATTCGCAGTTCATGTACGGTCTGAAGAAGGCTGGCATCGAAGTCAACCGTAAGATGCTGAGCGAAATCGCGATTCACAACCCTGCGGTCTTCGACGAGATTTGCGATCGCGCCAAGGCCGCCCTGGCCTGAGAGTGAGTCTGCACACTCCAGCCCGGCGGATGCGATTGTGACTCCGTCGGGCTGTTTCATGCGCTAAATGCATTGCATGGATGAATTCTGAAACGCGCCATGACCGAGCCAGACGCATCCCGGTATCGCTTTCGCCCGGAGCAACGGCTGCGTCGACCAGCGGACTACGAACGGGTGTACGATCTGCGGCAGCGGGCCAGTGATGACCGGCTGCTCATCTTTGCCGCGAGAAATGAGCTGACGCACACCCGCATCGGTTGCAGCGTTTCCCGCAAGCAGGGGAACTCGGTCGTTCGACATCGCCTCAAGCGGCTGCTCCGCGAAGCCTTTCGGCTGAGCCAACGCGATCTCCCGAGCGGCCTCGATCTGATTCTGATCCCACGCCAAGGGGCCGACTTGAGTGTGGATACGATTCGGGCATCGCTCGTACGACTCATTGGCAAGCTGGCTCAGCGGGAGTTGCGTTAGCGACGAACTCAGTAAAACGACCGTCCACGCCGCCGATGCCGCATCTGGATGGCTCGGGAGTCATCCCGCAGCAAGTTGGCAGGTTGCGTGAGCCGCAGTGAGTCAGCCGCAAAGGCGATTGCCAGCCCGACGACAAAGCCGCCGATGTGCGCCCACCACGCGACGCCGCCAGCCTGCGTCGACAGGATGGACATTGTTCCTTGCAGGAATTGCATGCCGAACCAGAAGCCCAGGAAGATCCACGCTGGTAGGACGACGATCTGGGCAATCGCTCCGAGTGGAATGAGCGCTTTCACTTGCGCGTTGCGATACCACAGAAAGTATGCCCCCATGACCCCGGCAATCGCTCCGCTGGCCCCAATAGTCGGGATGTTGGATCCCGGCTCACTCGCCAGATGAACCAAACTCGCGCCAATGCCACTCACCAGATAGAACGCCGCGTAGCCCAAATGCCCGAAACGGTCCTCCACGTTGTCGCCAAAGATGAACAGGAACCACATGTTCCCCAAGATGTGCATCCAACCGCCATGCAGGAAAATGCAGGTGAGGGCCGTCAAGAATGGGGGAACCGCCGATGGGGCCGCCTCCCGAGTGACGATCACCTCGCTCGGCCCATATTGCGTCTGTTCGACATCGAGAGCGTCGATCTCGATGACTGCCTGGGGCTCAACGACACGATGGGGAATCATGCCATAGCGTTCCACCATCGATGGTTCTCCGGGTTGGTCGCCCAACTGGAACAGAAACACTACGGCGCAACACGCGATCACGGCGTAGTTCACAAACGGAGTCGTCCGCGACGGTATGTTGTCCTGCAGAGGGAGCATCGGGGGGCGTCGTGTGTGCGAGTAAGAGAAGGGTGAAGAGAAAGTCAAACCCGAAATTCGAAGCTCGAAATCCGAAACAAATTCTAAGGCCGAAATTCGAAACCGTCAGCATGAATTCGGAAGGCTCAGCAGCCGGATGACAAAGGAAACCCGAAGCGTCAGCGAGGGATCAACGGCCCACGGAGGTCTGGTCTGCGTGTCAAATTATCCCTCGCTGACGCTTCGGGTTACCTCTCATCTGTTTTTCAACGTGCTGTCATGCAAACAACGTCAGCCGTTTCGGTCCTTCGAGTTTCTGATTTGTTTCGAATTTCGAGCTTCGGATTTCGAACTTCCCGCATCAATTCGGCACCACCGCCTTGTCGACAATCTGCTGGATCACCTGTCGCGCCCTTTGTCGTTGCCCTTCGCGAATCACGCCGCCGCACAACACGCGGTGGGCGAGCACAGGAATCGCGAGATGTTTCACGTCATCGGGAGTAGCGTAATCGCGACCGGAGACCAAAGCGAGACTTTGCACCGCCCGGTACATTGTCAATGCTCCGCGAGTGGAGACACCAAGCGACAGTTGTTCATGCGTCCGGGTCGCTTCGACGATGTCGAGAATGTAGTCCGAGATCGACTCATCGACACGGACCTCGCGGACCTGCTGCTGTAACTCCCGCAGTTGTTCCGAGACCAGCACCGGTTGCAGTTTCTCGACCGGTTCTCCAGACCGGTGACTGCGAAAGACCTCGCGTTCCGCCGCCCGGTTTGGATAGCCGACTTCAATGCGCAGCATGAACCGGTCGAGCTGGTTCTCGGGCAAGGGATACGTCCCTTCGAACTCAAACGGATTCTGCGTGGCGAGTACAAAGAACGGGCGGCTCAGCGGATAGGTCTTCCCTTCGACCGATACCTGGCGCTCCATCATCGCTTCGAGCAGGGCGCTTTGCGTTCGGGGTGTGGTGCGGTTGATCTCATCGGCCAGTAGCACGTTGGTGAAAATCGGTCCCTGCCGGAACTCGAATTCCCCTTTGTTTGGCAGAAAGACGCTCGACCCCAGAATGTCGCTGGGCAACAGGTCGGGCGTGCATTGCAGGCGGGAGAACTGACAGTTCAGGCTTTGTGCGATGGCTTTGGCGAGCGACGTCTTGCCGACGCCGGGCGCGTCTTCAATTAGCAAATGCCCTTCCCCGAGCAGCGCCACGATCGCCAATTCGATCACCGCCTCTTTGCCGAGCAACACCGAGGCGATGTTGGTTTTCAATGTCTGGATGCGCTCTTGCGATGGTTGACTCACAACTGGCTCCGCTGAGGCCGGGTGAAGAAACTCTGGATGGGATTCTCGGCAATTCGCTCAGGATCATAGCGACTTACGCCTGGGATCGGTAAAGTGGCGGCTCGAATTCACACTTCTCGATCCGTTGCCACGTCGATCTGGCATCCGGGCAAACGTCCCGGTGGAGCACAGCACACATTCCGAGGGAGACTCATGCACCGATTGTTCTTCGTGTTGACCAGCCTGGTCCTGGGAGCGTCGCCACTGCTGGCGGCAGAATCGCGACCCAATATCCTGTTCATCTTTACCGATGATCATGCCACGCACTCCATCAGCGCGTACGGTTCGAAGATCAATCAGACGCCGAATCTCGACCGCATCGCCAACGAAGGGATGCTGTTCCGCAACTGCTTCTGCACGAACTCGATTTGCGGACCGAGTCGGGCCGTCATTCAAACCGGGAAATACAGTCACAAGAACGGCTTCCTGATGAACGGGAACAAGTTCGATGGCACGCAGCAGACGTTTCCGAAACTGCTGCAGGCAGCCGGATACGAAACGGCGGTCATCGGCAAGTGGCATCTCGGCGAGCACATGGCTCCGCAAGGCTACAACTACAGCGAAGTCCTCGTCGGCCAGGGACCATACTACAACCCGCTGATGCTGCGGGACGTACACGGCAGCGGCAACCAGGAACGGACCAAGTACACCGGCTACACCACGGACATCATTACCGATCTCGCCCTCGAATGGCTCAAGAACAGTCGCGACGACTCCAAGCCGTTCATGCTGATGTACCAGCACAAGGCTCCACACCGTGAATGGTGCCCCGGACCAAAGCACCTGACGATGTACGACGATGTCGAGATCCCGGAGCCGGACAATCTGTTCGACAACTACGATACGCGCGGCCGCGCTGCACATGAACAGGACATGACCATCGCCAAAACGATGACGCCCCGCGACCTGAAACTCACACCGCCTCCGTTCCTCAATGATGAACAACGCGCCGTTTGGAACGCTGCCTACGAACCCAAGAACGAAGTATTCCGCAATGCGAATCTTGAAGGTGATGACCTGATTCGCTGGAAGTATCAGCGGTACATCAAGGATTACCTGCGGTGTATTGCCAGCGTTGATGACAACGTTGGTCGCGTGCTGGACTACCTCGAAGAGACCGGACTGGCGAAGAACACCGTCGTGATGTACTCCTCAGACCAGGGGTTCTACCTCGGCGATCACGGCTGGTTTGACAAGCGTTTCATGTACGAGGAGAGCTACCGTCAGCCACTCATGGTCCGTTGGCCAGAGCAGATCAAGCCAGGCTCCGTCAGCGACGCGCTCGTCTCCAACGTCGACTTCGCCGAAACCTTCCTCGATCTCGCCGGCCTCGACATCCCTGCCGACATGCAAGGCTACAGCCTCGTACCGCTCCTCAAAGGCGAAACACCAGCCGACTGGCGGAAGGCCCACTACTACCAGTACTACGAGTTCCTGAACGATCGCAAAACCCCACACATGGTTCGCCGTCATTACGGTGTGCGTACCGACCGCTACAAGCTCATTCACTACTACAACGTCGATGAATGGGAACTGTACGACCTGGAAGCTGATCCACGCGAGATGCGCAACATCTACGCTGAGCCGCAGTACGCAGACATCATCAAGCAGCTCAAACAGCAGATCACCGACCTGCAAGGCGAACTGGAAGTCCCCGATGATCGCGGCTCCGTGGAAGCCGATCCCCCTTGCCTGAACCCGCAGCCCAAGCCTGGTCGGCGGCAAAAGCAGGGGGCAGAGAAGTAGCCTGCGTAAGTGAAGGGGCGTTACCCATCAGTGGAACGCCCCGATCACCCGGTTGTGACTGCTTGTTACGTCAATCAACGCCAAGTGCAGTCCTCAGGTGCCCTGCATCGGAGTGACCTGTGCGATTGCGCGGTCGGTCGATACGTCTGATCGTGGAGCGATCGTAGACGGTTGTGCCACGCGAACGCTCGTGGAGCGGCTTTGCCAACACGGCGTCACCACACCATTACGCCGACACGTTGACGTACACCTTCAGATTTGCGCGGTCTTCCAGCGCCGCGAGGATCGCCTGTGGGTCTTTCAGACCGTCGAACGGCGTCGTTAGAATGCGTTCGATGGTACCAGGGTACATGACTTCACCCAGCGCGAGATCCTGGATTCCCTGGGCAAAGTGCTTGCGGTTGCCGTTCACGGTCCCCACCAGCAGTTTGTTGCCGAGCACCCACTCCAGGTTCACCTTGTCGGCAGGAAAGTCATTTAGCTGATGGTTGCCCCCAGTGACACTCGTCCAGACAAGGGCGCCATTGAGGTTGAGCACCTGCATCGACTCGAATGCCACCTGGCTGGAGCCTGTCGCCTCAACAATCAAATCGGGACGCCCCACCTGCTTCGCCAGTTCCGCCATCGGCGTATCGAGTGTACTGATGTACTTCGCGCCAAACGCCTCGACCAGTTCCTGCTTGAGTCCGGGATTCCTTGTGCGTGCAAGTGTGTAAACCTCCAGACCCCGCAGTCGCAGCATCATTGTGGTCAACAGACCAATCTGTCCGGCGCCGGTCACGAACGCTCTCTGCGGTTCCCAGACCTGGAGTCGGGTCTGAGCCAGATACGCCTGCTCGATCCCTTTCGCGCAGACGCTCGCAGGTTCGGACAGTACGCCAAGATGCTTTAGCCCCGGCGGCACCTTGACGACGAATTCGGCATCGTCGACGAAGCGTTCTGTCAGGAAACCATGCAGCAGGTTGATGCCCCGCTCGAAATACTCGTGATGGCTGGTGATGTCGTTCCGGCCAATGCTGTCGTAGATCGTTGGCCCCGGACGACGCACGGTACAGGTGCAGTAATCTCCCGGCTGCACATGCGTTACCGCTGAACCGACCTCTTCCACAATGCCGAACACCTCGTGCCCCAGCACGAGTTTGTCGTCCCCCTTGGGAGCGGCCCCGTACAGGGCTTCGTTGATCTCCCCGTCGGTCGCATCGACGCCCACCTGCAACGTGCGCACCAACACCCCGCGGTCGTCAGGAATCGAACGCAGATTGGGTTCAGAGATGTCGGCAACAAACGCACTATGCTTCACCCCGGGACGTACGGCAACGGCTTTCATATCTACAGCATCTCAGTCGAAACACACTTGAGTCCGCGTTCCCCCAGGAGACGACGGCATGCCCGGTCGCGATCACGGCTGGCTCCGAAACCCTGTTCGATCCAAACCCGCAACTCCCGTGGCGAACACCAGTTACACACCTGCCGGGACTCCAGTCAGATTGCGTCAACCAACGGTATTCGCGACGGTCCACCGGCTCAGTGGCTGATGTTTGACCGGGATTCTATCGGCCTGGGCCAAACTTCGCGAGCGGACCGTTCAATTCCCCATGTGAGTTGGGGGCAGCCACCATATGTCTGATGCACCGCACCCGGTCAGTTGGTCGCATTGGGCTGGTCGGAAGGACGGGGCTTGTTCATACTTTGGTGTCGAACGGGGATGGGGTGGCTATGGGTAGCGGGATTGCGAGGGAAGTGGAATGGCGGCGACGGTAGGGATCGATCTGGGCACGACGAATTCGCTCGTCGCGGTGCTGACCCCAGAGGGGCCACGGCTGATTCCCAATGCGCTGGGACATATCCTCACCCCGTCGGTCGTGGCACTGGACGACGAAGATCATGTGCTGGTCGGGAGCGTGGCCAAGGAGTTGCAGGTTGTTCGTCCCCAGCGCTGCGCGAGCCTGTTCAAGCGGCATATGGGGAGCGACTGGGGCACCCAGATTGGCAAACAAACGTTCTCCGCGATCGACCTTTCGGCCTGGGTGCTGCGATCTCTCAAGGCCGACGCCGAAGCGTTTCTAGGCGAATCGGTCACACAGGCGGTCGTCACCGTCCCGGCCTACTTCAATGAAGATCAACGCCGCGCCACCATGGCCGCCGGGCGACAGGCGGGTTTGCAGGTCGATCGAATCCTCAACGAACCGACTGCCGCCGCGATTGCGTATGGATTGCACGACCGCGATTCAGAAAAGATCGCGGTCGTGATCGACCTTGGTGGCGGGACGTTCGATGTTTCCATCGTCGATATTTTTGAAGGGACACTTGAGATCCGGGCATCTGCCGGTGAGGTTTTTTTAGGCGGCGAAGACTTTACCACCGCCATGGTGTCGCACGTGCTCACCTCGCAAGGGATGGTGTTCGAGCGCTGCGAAATGGATGAACCACTGCGGGTCTCACGTCTGCGGCGGGAGTGCGAACTGGCAAAACGTCAGCTGGCGAGACAGGATGTCGCCAGCGTGCGTATGCCTGATGCCCAGGGGCAGTTGATCGACGACTCTCCTTTGGTGGAAGTCCGCGTGGACGATTTCGAGAAATGGACGACCTCCATTCTCGACC
>JAGQQB010000013.1 GCA_020426425.1 Planctomycetaceae bacterium
GGATTTCGTGAATCGCCATGGCGTACCATCCCTCGCTGACGCTTCGGGTTACCAGAAATCCGAAGAAAACATGTTGTGAAACTGGTTCTAGGAGTGAGGGGGTGCGATCCTTGTTTCTAGGTCCTTAGTCCTCGGTCCTCATACCTCGCTCATCCCCGCAGCGCGGGGATCAGCAAGCCGGGAAGTTGTCCGAGTCCGGGTTGGGCGAAGAGGTCGACAAGTTTCCAGGCGATCTGTTCCGAACGCTGGTGCGAAGGAAACCAGACTGGCTTGGGGAAGTTGCAGAGCGGACCGTAGAAGACAGTCTTGTCAAACAGGTCGAGGAAGTACAGGTTGTGAACCGAGCCGAGTCCGCTCTGGACGTCGCGTAGATCGCCACCGGGCCGAGCGCCCCAGGGGGGAGTCATCAATCCGTAGACGAGGCCAGGCCATTGATTCAGGCAGACGCTGCCGTAGTTCATGGCATCGATCGCGCGTTCGAGTCGCGCCGATTGAGTTCGTCGAAAACTGTCTGGAACCGTGATCGCCGAGCAGAGCGTGCCGAACAGCCGGTTGTTGCAAAAGTCGACCGCTGCTTCGAGGAATGTCTCGGTGCTGCCGGGAATCGGAACTTCGGCACAAATGCAGACGAACGACTCATCGGTGAACAGCGGCGTCTGAGTATCCGGGGAGATTCCGTCCAGGAGCGTCCAGGGCAAGTGTTTGTGTGTGTCGTCGATGTCGCGGCCAGAGAATCGGGTATACCGCTCACGCGCACCGGGATAATACGGCACCCGCTCCGGGACGGCGGCGAGCGCTTCGCGGAGCAGTTGCAGGAATCGTTCCCGCTGTGGCCAGGACCGCGAGGTGACAATGGCCCTGGTGGTGAGGCAATTGAAGCCGGCGTTATTGGTGAGCGACGCGGCAATGTTGGTCGCCTGAAATCGCAACTGACGCTCTGTGTACTCGCCCGGCACGATGATCCACGGGGAGACATTTCCCAACTCGCTGGTCATTGGTTTATCGAGCAGTGGCCTGTTGCTGGCCTTACGCTCAGCTCGTTCGTCGCCGACGCCCCATACGATGGCGTCGTGCGTGTGGTGCGAACCGGTGATGTGGACCGCGCCAATGGTTTCATGGCTGCAGGCATAGGCACCTGTCTGGCCATCGCCGGCAACAATCTGAATCCAACCCCGATCGGACAAAGGTGCGAAAACTTCGTCGAACACCGGCTTCAGGTAATCCATTACTGGATTCAGCTTGAGCAGGACCGGGACCCCTTCCTGTAGCAGCTTCGAGAGGGCATCGGTCACTGGAATTGAGGAGACGTTTCCCGCGCCGAGCACCAATTGAATCGGCTTGGCCTGTGGCCGGACAACGTTGTCGATCAGCTGTCCATGCAGGTTGGCCTCGTCGACACCCCGCTGCATCCAGACGTCGGCTCGCAGCCCGGTGAAGACGAGTGCGTCAAACACGCCTCGGGCAGGGACGACAGGCACGGCCAGCCGATCAACGGTCGTTGGCCGCACTCGCCCCGGCAGCGTTGGTTGACCGGTCTGGACGATCTGTCCCAGCACGTTCGCCAACAGGCGGAGATAACGCGCTACGGTCCCTGGTCCGCCGAGGATCTCTTCGGTTCGTCCATGTGAGGTCGTGATGGATTTGGCCTCGCAGCAACGCTGGACCCAGTCTCTCGCCGTGCGTTGGACACGTTGCAGGACCGCCTCGGTCAATCGAATACGATCAGCCAGTGACGCCGTGGCCAGATCGTCCGCACCTTGACTCAGCCGGGCCAAGGCTGTGTCGATCTCGGTGAAGGAAGACGTTGCGGGCAGACTCACGTTGCCGGGCCTTGGGCTGTGGATACGACTGGGATTTTTTGATCAACAGTTGTTGACGGGTAATGGAGCGTACCTGTAGCATCAGGGTGCGTCAAACATGCCGAAGACGCTGGCCATAAGGTCATTCTACTCTCCGCCCTGTCAATTCAGGGACGATTCCCACCTGCGGTGCCCACCAAGTTTTGAAAGGAAAATTGATGTCCTCATCTGTTCGTCGTCGAGGGTTTACCCTCATTGAATTGCTGGTCGTGATCGCGATCATCGCGATTTTGATCGCCCTGCTGCTGCCCGCTGTGCAGCAAGCCCGTGAAGCGGCTCGTCGGACCCAGTGCAAGAACAACATGAAGCAGTTCGGCCTGGCCCTGCACAATTACCATGATGTGTTCACCATGTTTCCGCTGGGCGTGAGTGTGAAGTGGGACGCCACGGCCACGGCGCCGACGAGTAACTTCTATTCCAATGCCAATGCGGCCCTGTTGCCCTACTTCGAACAGGCCAATCTGAAGGGGTTGTACAACGAGTCGTTGGCATGGGAAAACCAGTCTTCCACAGTCGCCAAGACGGTCATCCCGAGTTTCGTCTGCCCCTCGAATGCAGGAAACACTGTCGTCTCGGTCGATGTGTTGGCAGCGTTTCCAGTGGGAGCGCAACTGGCAATTACCACTTACTTGTACAACAAGGGATCCCATGGTGGCTGGTGTAGCAATCCAATCTCGATGGGGAATCGTGTGGGAATGTTCGACACGAACCTGACCTGCAAAATGCGTGACCTGACCGACGGCAGTTCGAACACGATTGCCATGGGCGAAGGTGCGTCTGGCAGCCTGTTTACTGTGTGTGAGGGGCAGGGATGCACAGGGCCAGGCTCAGGTGAAGCGGCGCAGGGTTGGATCCAGGCCCAGCCAAACAGCACCGGTTTCAAAGGTCCACCGCCGATGGGAATTCCAGCAATCGGAAGTATCTTTGGTAGTTCAATGGACTTGATCAACAAGAACCCAGTCACGGAAACGTTGATTAATGATGGCGTGAATAACTGTGCCGATGCAGGCCACGCGACCAGCAACTACCGCAGCTATCATGTCGGCGGGGTTCACTTCCTCCTGGGCGATGGCTCGGCCCGCTTTGTGAGTGAAAACATCGACCGCGGCACCTTCAACGCACTGAGCACCCGGGGCGGCGGCGAAGTGGTGGGTGAGTTCTAAGTCGTTCTCTTGTCGACGTTGTGCCGCTGCAACGGACATCAGGTCGACAATGTGTTCATTGCCGGGAGAAGTCTTCATTCGCAGGCTTCTCCCGGTTTTTGTTTGCGCGAATCGATTCGTCTGTGCCGGAAGTCCTTTGGACGAGCTGCGCGATACGACACCCTGATCGCATGGTCAACTGGCATGACGTTTTGGTTGCCAAACCGGACCAATCGGTCAGTCCCACAAATCGAGCCAGTTGCCGAGCACTTCGGCAATTTCGTCTTCGTCGAGCGTCTCATGCGCGAGAAGATGGTCGACCAGGGTGGCGATGGCGGACCAGTGGTCGTCTTGCGAGAGGCGGCGGTACAGGCGGAGTGAGGTCTGTTCGAGGTGGTTCAGGCGTCGGCGGTGATCGGGGAATTTCGCGGCAGCAGCCTGCCACGCGAGTCGCCAGTCCTGGGACCATTCGGCGACCAGGGCGGGGTGGAAGGGATCGCCGGTGTGGATCATCTCCGCGACTGGGCCCGCCAGAGCGACGAGAATGGAGTGGTGACGGAACTCTTCGTCGGACAGATCTGTGGTCTCCCAGGCGATCTCGGTGGCCGCCGAATCATTAAAAAAAAAAATGATTATCGGCGGCACCGACGAACAATGGCGCATACGCGGAACCGAGATATCCTCCCAACGCGATATTCGGAGCACAAAAGACCGGCGGTCCGACACACTTGATCAGCCATGCATTCGAAACGAAGTTCCGCGTGCTCGGCTTGTGCTTGGCGACGTACGAACCGAGGTAAGGTTGCTCGTCGGGCACGCCCTGCTGCACCCGCTTCTCCGATTGACCGCTGAGCAGATTGTGCATCGCATCAAAGTGATTGCTGATCGCGCCAGGATGATGCATCGAGTTGATCAGCGTGAACTTGTCGGCGACGCGAGCCAATTCGGTATGCATCTCGTTGATTCGCATACCCGGAACTTGCGTGGCGATCGGCTGGTAGGGACCACGATAATCAAGTGGAGCCTCGGGCTTCATGTCCCAGGTATCAACGTGACTCGGTCCGCCACACAGCAACACGAAAATGCACGACTTCTCTGCCCGGACCGCTTCGCCAGCAGCATTGACGTCATCCGCCCCCATGACCATGCCCGGCATCCCCAGACTGAGCGTCCCCAACCCCCCAGCAATCAGCGCCTGTCGCCGGTTCATCTCGATGCGATTCATCAGCCTGTTTCCCCGTATCGATGGACCATCCACATCCCCAGGCGCGGGACTGGGGCGAATCGATATCCATCCTAACGGAACGCATCGACGGATTTCCATGTGAGATGTGCATTTGGTGCCAGTTGGGCGGTTGTTGACGATTCCTGCAAAGGTCGCAACTGGTTCACCAATCAATCGGTGGCTCGAATGCCGCGATGTAATGCTGGATGACGGGTTCCTGTCCCTGCTGCCAGGTGATGGCGATCACGTCGAAGCGGCAGCGGTGGTTGAGGAGGTTGCGGCGTTTCAGCCACATTAGTGCGGCGCGGGCGATTTGACGCTGCTTGGTGCGGGTGACCGCTTCGGCGGGATGGCCAGCAACATGGGAGGATCGGGTCTTTACCTCGACGAAGACCAGTGTGTCGTCGTGTCGGGCAATCAAATCGATTTCACCAACGCGATGCAGCGACTGCCGCGCGAGAATGCGGTACCCCTGCCGACGCAGATAGGTCGCAGCCGTCCGTTCGCCACGATCACCGAACAGTTTTCTCAGCCAGCCGGTCCGCTTCATCGGGCGGCATCCTTGTTCAATAGGCCCCAGTGTCAGCGTTGGTCCTTCGGCAGTCGGGTGCCAAGTTCTCGGTCGAAGCCATCGGGCGTGAGTTGGTCGGTACCGGGGAATGCGTCGTCGGTCTGTGCTTGCCATGCGGAGAGCAGATTGCGCAGCTCGCTCAGCGTCGCTGCGTAGTTCGCATCCTCCGCCAGATTGTGCAGGCAGTGAGGATCGACCGTCACATCGTACAGGGCTTCTTCCGGTCGCGGAGTGAGAAAGACCTCCGCCAGTGGCGGTATGAGTTGATCGGCATCGCGCAGCTGCTGCATTGCCGCATACGTGGGAGAACGGACGGCATCGGCTGGTGGGGTCCCTGGAAGTTGTGGCTGCCAATTACGAATGTAGCGGAAGCGAGACGTGGTCACCGCCCGCTCGAATGCCTGATAGTCGTGCCAATTGTGCTCCGAGTACGCCGCCTTGCGGACAGGCGTCTCCGGCGACTTCAGCAGCGGGACGAACGACATTCCCTGATGCCGGTCAAGCGGCGGCAAACCAGCAAGGTCGAGCAGGCTGGGTACAATGTCGACGCTGCTGACCAGTTGTCGGCACACCTGTCCCGGCTCGGTGATGCCGTTTGGATACCGAACGAGAAACGGAGTATGGACGCCATCTTCGTAAACGGTGGTCTTACAGCGAGGAAACGGACGACCGTTATCGCTGATGACGAGCACCAGGGTGTTCTCCGCTGCACCCTGTTCGGCAAGCTCCTTTAACACCAGTCCGACATACTCATCGAAGCGGCCAATCTCGTCGTAGTAGAGCGCGAGATCGCCGCGGACATCGGGCGTATCGGGGAAGATTGGCGGCACGACGACATCATCGTTCGTATGCGGCGGATCAATCGCGCCGGGCTGATAGCCCCGATGAGGATCGGTCGACGCAAACCAGAAGAAGAAGGGTTGATCGCGCGGACGTTGCTGCAAGGTCTCGACCCAATCCTCCTCACCACCCGGACCGCCTCCTTCTCGGACAAGATCGAACTGTTCCTTGACCGCATTCCCGAGATGCCACTTTCCCACCGCAGCCGTGTAGTAGCCCGCCTTGCGCAGAGGCTGGGCGATGAGCACCTGGTCTGGCGGCAATGGCTGATGCAGTTCGCCCGCTCCCGTCGCATGGGGATAACGACCGGTAAGAATGGAACAGCGACTGGGACTACACGAAGAACAGGTGAGGTACGCCCGATCAAATCGCAGGCCATCGCGTGCGAGTTGATCGAGATTCGGTGTGCGAATGTAGGGATGCCCATAGGCACCGCAATCATCCCAGGCCATGTCGTCAGCAATGAAGATCAGGAAGTTCGGTTGCTCGGCCACAGAGACGGAAGTTGCTCCCAGCAGCAACAGGCTCCACATCCGTAACCAGTGCATCCCACTCATGTTGTCCTCACTTCTCTTGTTCTTCGTGGCGCAATTCGCGAGTGCCGCAGTTCTTAACCAAGTGAGCACCTTGGAAGGAATGTGGCGAAAAGTCAACAAACTGCCGACTGCGCGTTCAAACACAAACTAAGGTTGAGAGAGTAACTCGCGCGCCACAGGGGGAAATGTTCTCGTGATCCTCGACGAACTGAGCATGATGACCGAGCAGGAATGCGATCTGCTCGAAGAAGTCACCGGTGCATTCGTTCCACGCGCGCCAGGGTCGTTGCTGGAAGCGGGCGTTTCCGAAATCCAGTGTGAAGGGCTCATTCTGCGGTTCCTGCTGAACCGTGGTGTAGCGAGCGGCACCGATATTTCCGCCCAAGTCTGCCTGCCCTTTCGACTGATCGACGAAGAACTGCGGCGCATGAAGAAGGAGCAACTGGTGTCGCACCGGTCCAGTTCCAGCATGCACGACTACTTGTACGAACTGACCTCAACGGGACACGATCGAGCGCGCAGGACGACAGAAACGACCACATATTTTGGTGCCGCGCCAGTTCCACTGGAAACTTACATTGAAAGCGTCGAACAACAATCGTTGCGCCGCGTCGGCATGACACCGGAGGCGTTCAAAGCCTCGGTCAGCGATCTGTCCATCCGGCCCGATGTGCTCAGCCAACTGGGGCAGGCAGTACGCGATGCCCGGTCGATGTTCCTGTTCGGGCATCCCGGCAACGGGAAGACGAGTATTGCAGAACGCATCTGTCAGGCGTTTGGTCAAGAAATCTGGATCCCCAAAGCGATCAATATCGATGGCGAAACAGTTCGCCTCTACGATCCCATCGTCCACAAGATCAAGACGATTCCAGTACATCCGCGAATCGATGCCCGCTGGGTCCGCGTCGAGCGACCAACAATCGTCGCTGGGGGCGAACTGACGCTTGAAAACCTCGAACTCACCAAGATCGCCGGCACCGGAGTTACTGAGGCTGCCTTGCAGCTCAAGAGCAACTGCGGGGTGCTGGTGATTGATGACTTCGGACGACAACGGATGGGCCCGGAGGAATTGCTCAACCGCTGGATCGTACCCCTCGAAAAAGGATTTGATTACCTGAACATGCCCAGCGGCAAGAAGGTTCGGATGCCGTTTGAGCAGATGGTCGTCTTCTCGACGAATCTGGCTCCGAAAGATCTCGTCGACGAGGCGTTTCTACGCCGCATTCCGTACAAGATTCTGGCGCCTGATCCAACCGAGCGGGACTTTGTCGAACTGCTGCTGAAGACGTGCCAGCAGCACAAACTCAGTTGCGATCCCGCCACGATTCAGTATCTGCTTGATCGCCACTACCGCCCGCAGAACCGTGGCTTGCGTTACTGTCACGCCCGCGATCTGGTGCAGCAGATGCTCAACGCCTGCGAGTACGAACAACTTGAACGCCGCGCGAATTCCAAGCTCATCGACATTGCCGCCCGCAACTACTTTGTCGACATGGAAGTCGAACTCTAGTCGCAATCTTTGCGAATCGATCGGCAGGAGGAGCGTAAGACCCCGCACACGGGTGTGCTGAACCGTCCAGGGTGTTGAACCGTCCAGGGGTGAGCAGACAGGCGATAGTCCTTCCGCCAGCTGAACCCCCAGCGGCATCGATCGGAAGACGCTGGGGCGACTTTGATCCCAGCACTAGAACAGCTCGTGAATCTCTCGATTCCCCGAGTCCACAATCGGAAATGGTCGTCCGGCGGGGCCAGGCAGAATCTGCTCCAGTTCAAAACCGAGGCTGTGGAAGATGGTCGCCACGATGTTTGCTGGTCCGCATGGTCGGTCCGCTGGCACTCCGCCAATGGGATCACTCGCGCCGACAATGCGCCCTCCCTGCACTCCGCCACCGGCGTAATATGTGGTGAAGCACTGTGGCCAATGGTCGCGGCCACCTGCCGGATTCACACGCGGTGTGCGTCCAAACTCGGCGAGATTGCACACGAGCGTGTTGCCCAGTAGCCCCCGCTGATCGAGATCCTCAATCAGCGCGCTATACGCCTGATCGTACATCGGGCAGACGATGTTCTTCATGCCGTCGATCGAGGTGAACGGCTTCGAACCGTGAATGTCCCAAGTGATCTCGTTGAATACCGTCAGAAACGTGTTAATCGTGACAAACCGCACCCCAGCCTCAATCAGCCGGCGCGACAGCAGACAACACTGACCAAAGCGATTCATCCCGTAACGGTCACGAACCTCCTGCGGTTCCTTGGTGAGGTCGAATGCGTCGCGCGCCTGGGGACTGGTCATCATACGGAAGGCGGCCTGGAAATTGTCGTTGAGTAACGCGGCATCTTCGGTCGCCTCGAAGTTGTCGATTGTCTGATCGACAATGTCCCGCATGCGACGGCGACGTTCGAGTCGCGCGGTCCCGATTTCCGGTGGTGGCAACAGGTCGGGCACCTTGAAGTTCTTCTGAGAGGGATCGGCGTTGAGTGAGAAAGGATCGTGCGCTTTCCCGAGGAATCCTCCCGCCTGACCGTTCGGCAGGTTGCCTCCACCGCGACCCATCAACTCCGGCAAGACAACAAACGGCGGCAAGTCGGTCTTGCGCCCCCGCAGAAAACTGGTCACCGCGCCCGCATGCGGGGAATTGATTCCGCCGGTGAACTGTCGCCCCGTCTGCAGCATCTGCCAACCGGCGTCATGCACAGCCGCCCCGGTGTGATGGCATGAGCGCACGAACGAGATCTTGTCGGCAATGCGGGCATGTTGCGGCAGAATCTCAGAGAGTTGCACGCCCGGCGCGGCGGTATCAATCGGCTTGAACGGCCCGCGAATCTCCGCCGCAGCGTCCGGCTTCATATCGAACAGGTCGATATGGCTCGGCGCCCCAAGATTGAAAATCATGATGCACGCGCGGTCATCGTGCGGCTTGGACGCCGCCGCCGCTTCCACCGCCAGGAGTTGCGGTAGCGACAACCCAATACCGCCCAGCGTCCCCACCTGCAAAAAATCCCTTCGGCTCATTCCATCACAAGTGGTCGTGCGCCCTCGGCCAGTCAATGTCAGCATGGCAATTGTCCTTCGCAATTAGGCAGGCAGATGGTGGTTGTCCCCACCGCTTCCAGCGTCTGCGGCGTCCGGCTGACGACACCGCTGCCAATTCGCACGATGTGACCACCATTCACCAGATGCACTCCAAGTCGACTCGTCTCCGGGATTGTAGATCAATCCCGACCGATCCATCCATGGAGCCTTGCGGAGATTCGGACCGCGTGCAAGTTCGAAGGTGGAAGGATGGCAGTATGGGGGTGCGTCTGCATGCCTGGTGACCGTCTGTCCGCCAAGCCTCTTCCTCCTCTCAAGGCGCAGACGGCAATCAGCAACACTTCCCCCCAATGCACCATCCGCCAGGTATCAGGCAGACTCCGCCCACGCTGGCAGCAGTGGGGACGAACAGCAACTGCCAGACGCCACCCGGAGCGAAGAAATTCACATTTCCTCCGCTGCGCTTGACTCAACTGATTCACTTCGGACAGACTGATCACGTGGGGCAACGATCCAGATAAAGGTCTCACTCAACACAGGAGAATTCCACATGCGATTTGGTGCGTTAACGGTTGGTTTGTGTCTGCTCGCGGCTCAGGCAATTGCGGGTGAGGTTCAGGTTTCCGATGTCCACTTGTGTTGCGGCAAGTGTCTGACCGGGGCGACCAAGGCGCTCACTGGCATTGAAGGTGTGAGTGCTCCACGCGCGAACAAGCAGACCAGCAAGGTCACGTTTACCGCCACAAATATGGAGGCCGCGAAGGCGGGCGTCGCCGCGCTGGCGAAAGCCGGATTCTACGGCTCGGCCAAGCTGGGGGACGAGGCGGTCCCCGCTCCACCTTCTGGAATTGAAGCCGGAGCCAAAGGGGATGGAGCGAGCATCAGCGGAGTGCATCTCTGCTGCGGCGGCTGCATCAACGCAGCCGAAGGCGCGATCACCTCGGTCGATGGAGTCACCGGCGTGACAAGCGATGGTAAGGCCGGAACGATGACCGTGACCGGCAAGGGAATCAGCCTGGAAGCCCTGCTATCGGCTCTGCACGAGTCCGGTTTCCATGGCAGTGTGAAGTAACCTATTCGTATGCGGACGCGACAGGTTTGGTTTTCCAAACCTGTCCGCTGCCGTTGCCTCTCGTTGCAACGCCAGCATTCTCCTGCCTGTTCCCACTCTCCGATGAGGATGCATTGTGCTCCGTGTCTCCAACCTGCTGCTGTCACTCAGTCTGCTGAGCCTGTCCGGAATTGTGCTGCCCTCTGCATCTCTGGTGATTGCGGCGGAGCCGACCGAGGGGAAGCCTGATAACGCGGTCGGTGCGTTCAGCGACGAGTTCGACCGGGATCAAGTCGGGCCGAATTGGGTCGCGTCGAAAGGGAAATGGACCATTGTCGACGGAGTGCTCACCGGTCAGGAGCTGGCAGCAGACAAGCACGCGGCGGTGCTGACGCTGGCGCGACCAAATCGCAACTCAGTCATCGTTTTCGACTTCATGCTCGATGGCACCGATGGGTTTCATCTGAGTTTCAACAAGCAGGCGGGACATTTGTTCCGCATCATCGTGGCCCCAGACAGCGTGACGATCAACCTTGACAAGGACAAGCAAGCTCCGCAATCGAAAGCGGTGCAAATCGCTCGGTCAGACGCCAATTTTGCACAGGGGACCTGGTACACGATGACGGTGTCCGTCGTCCAGGATGACGTGAGTGTCGAGGTCAGCAACGGCATCAAACTCGCAGGGACACATGCTTCGCTCGACCAACCGAAGCCGAACTACCGCTTCGTGACGCGTGGCAAGACCCTGCGGCTGGATGATGTGAAGATTCGCGATTTGGAATAGCGCTCCTGCGTGTGCGGCAACGCCAGTGCCGCTTTCAATGTTGCAGACTGCGCTGTCATCGCGCGACGTGAATCGAGCCCATCATTCCAACTTCGGCGCTGCAGTGGTGTGATTCTCTGTTTCCATTTTCGAATCCTCCGCCACATCAAAGAAGGACAACGGCCCCTCCCAAGTACTGCCGAGTTCCCGGGCGATCGTGACGACGTTGTGATCAAGCATGCCGAGATACGTTCCTTCGCGCGTACCGGGCGCACCCATGGCGTCGGAATAAAGCGTGCCGCCAATCGAGACTTCCCAGTCGCGAGCGGCCGCGCCTTCGATGACCGCTTTGAGATGATCGGGATTGACGGTGGTTTCGACGAACAGCGCCGGAATCTTCTGGTCGACCAGAAAGTCGACGAGTGCATTGGTGTCCTGCAGCCCCGGTTCTGACTCGGTGGTGATCCCCTGGACCGAATGCACCGTCAGGCCATAACGCCGCGCGAAGTATTCGAAGGCATCGTGCGCAGTGACCAAATGCCGTTGCTGCTCAGGAATCGCACCGAGCACCTGGGCCGCATGTTCATGAAAGCGGGTACATTCCGCGTGGACCTCCGCCGCACGTCGACTATAGTCGGTGGCATTCGCGGGATCGTACTCTCCGAGCGCCATGGCGACACGCCGTGCGCACTCGCCCCAGAGCACTGGATCGTGCCAGACATGCGGATCGGGATGCCCGACAGCTCCTGAGGGATAGCGGATTTCGTCGGGTGGCAATCCGTCGGTCACAGCGACAATCTGGCGTCCCTGTTTGCGGGCGAGTTCGAGGGCCGCACCCATTTGTCCTTCGAGCTTCAAACCAGAGTAGAGCACGAAGTCAGCCTGCATCAGTCGGGCGCTGTCCTGTGTGGTCGGTCGGTACAGGTGGGGATCGATCCCTTCGCCCATCAGGCCGACGATCTCTGCATGCTCGCCAGCGATCTGTCGGACGAGATCAGTCACCATTCCGGTGGTGGTCACGATGGTATACCTGCTTCCGGCTTGCGTCGCGCCAGGTTCCGGCGGCCCCTGGGCAGGATCGATTGATCCTGTCGGACAGCCTGGCAACAGCAGACACGCGCAGGCCAGGATCGCTGTGAACGCGCGACCTCGCATGTGGGATATGTAGGAACGTTGGGAAACTGGCTGCATGAGGCTGGGGCTTTCCGACGCAAGCGCTTTCACATGGACCCACGATGCGGATGGTCACCGGAAACAGGTGACCGATTATTGAGCACGCGACGCCCTGGGCTGGTTCGCCTATGATAGCAGCGTCCGTCGCGAATCGGTTGTGTAAATCTCCTGGGTGAACGATTCGCGTGTCCTGATTCGGCCCTGCTCGATGAAACTGCTGTCGATCGTTGGCGAAAACTTCGGTGTACTACATCAGCGACCATTGACGTTCAATGGTGGTCTGCAGGTGGTGTACGGACCGAACGAGGCGGGCAAGTCAACACTGCTGCGATTGATTCGCGAAACGCTCTTCGGGTTTCCCTACGCCGGACACGAGTTGAGCTGGAAGGCTGGGAGCGTCGCCGGGGAAGCGAGACTGCAATTGCGTGATGAGCGCATTGTGACTTTTCGTCGTCAGAAAGGGAGGCCCGACGTGCTGAGCGGGCACTGGGAAGACTCCAATGCGCCAATCGATGAAGAGACGATCCCGACGCTCCTGACGGGAGCCAGCAGCCAGTTGTTCAACAATCTGTTTGCGTTCTCGTTGCGTGAGCTGTTCGCCGGTGAGGAAAGCTTACGAGAAGCGGGATTGGGGGAATCGCTGTTCACCGGTGGCTGGGGGGGATTGGATCGCTTTCGCCGTGTGCAGCAGACGCTCAGCGCACAGCGTGATGAACTGTTCAAGCCGCGCGGCCGCAAGCAGCAGCTGCTGCGACTGCAACAAGAGATCCAGCAGTGCCAGCAGGAGTATCGCAAGGCACTCGTCACACCGCAGGAACTGGATCGTGTTCGGGAGGAACTGCAGCGACTGGAGGCGGACAAAGCGAACTTGCAGGAACGTCTGCGGCAATTGCAGCGCCAAGAACATCGGCTCGAACAACTCCGCAAAGCGCTCCCTGTCTGGCGAGAACGGCTGGCACTGCTGTCACAACTGAGCCACCTCGGAGTCCCGGAAGAACTCACGGGAGATCGGGCTGAAGAGTTGCGACGCATCAAGGGCAGGATTCGAGAGATCGAACAAGAGCTAGAGCCGCTGCTACTGCGAACAACACAGGCCGGGGACATCGAGGACCAGTCTCTCAGTGCCGGCCAGCAGGCTGTGCTCGCGCAGGCGACGGTGATCAAGACGTTGGAGCAACAGCTCTCGCAGATGCAGGCCTTCGAACAGGCGTTACCGGAACTGGAGCGAAAACGACAGGAGACCGACCGACATCTGCAGGCGGAACTCGATCGCATTGGGGGCGACTGGACGCTCGTCGACGTCGCCGAGATGAAGATTGGACTGGGTCAACGAGAGCTGCTGGCGGAACTCTGCGAACTGGCCGACGGACTGGACCGCCAGGAATCCTCCGTCGCAACGCGTGGCTCTGAGGTCCGACAGCAGTTGGAGTCGACTGAGCGCAAACTGCAAAGGATCCCGGAACATCGGTCGCTTGCCGGGCTGGAGCATCTGCTGGACCGCGCCGATGCTTGGCGCGAACAGGCGCGACAGCGCGACTCATTAACAGCCCGGCTCACTCAACTGGATGCCGATCGACATCGGCGGGAGTCGGAACTGCAGCAGCAGTTGACGGGAGCAGGTGCGCAGCTGCTCGAGGTTCCAGCCGACTGGTCCACTTGGGCGGTGCCGCTGGCGGCGACGCTCGAAGACTGGCGTGAACGACTCGACGACGCCACAGAGCAGCTTCGACTGCAGACGTCGCGTGTCGAGCAACTGCAGCGGGAACTGCGTGATGAACAGCTCGATCTCGCCGAGTTTGATCGACTGCATCCTCAGCTCGATCGTGACCAACTCGTGCGACTGCGTCAGCGACGGAATGCCGGTTGGGATCTGATTCAGCGTCGATTGGCGGGCGAATCGGTCCCGTCGGAAGAGATCACCGACTGGCTGGCCGCCGGAGAGCGGACAGATCTTCCGCTGGAGTTTGAGTGGCTGTTACTGGAGGCTGATCGGTTGGCCGATGTGCAGTTCACGCAGGCGGAACTGTTGGCCCGGCGCGATCAATTGACCGCCCGCATCGAACGGGACGAGCAACGACTGGCGGATGAATCAGAACTACTGCAATCGCGCGGTGAACGACTCCTCGACTTACAGCAACAGTGGCACTCGCTTTGGGCACCACTCCAACTGGAGCCAGGATCGCCGCAGGCGATGCTGGAGTGGCGAAAGGAATTCGAGGCATATGCGCGGACGGTCGACGAACAGCGACAGACGGACGAACAACTGCGGCAATTGACCGAACAGACGGCTCCCTTTGAGAAGGAACTGACGCGAACTTTTCCCGACGCGGAAACACCGGCATCTGCACTTGCAGACGCTGAGCGTGAACTCGATGCGGCGAGACAGGCAGATTCGGATCGTCGGCAACTGGAGCCGGAACTGGAATCACAGCGAGTGCGCATGGAGCATTTCGATCAGGAATTGATGCAACTGGCCGTGCAACGTGGCCAGCTGACCGCGCGGCATCGTCAATTGCTCAGCGACTTGCGATTCCCCGAAACGTTGAGCCTGAAGGCGACCGAACGCACACTGCAAAGTCTGCAGGAATTGCGGAACAGTCTGCTGGCCGCACAGGAATTGCGGACGCGGGTTGAAGAGCAATCGGACCAACTGCAGTCATTCGCGACGGAGGTTGGACAACTTGTAAGTGCGATGGATCCCGCAGGTCAACTGCCATCACCGACCGCGACACTGGAGACGCTCGCCGCCCGGTTGGCGGCAGCACAACAGGCAGAAGTGGAGCTGGCGAAGCGTCGTGCTGAGGCGAACAACACCTCGCAGCAACTCACGAACCTGCAACGTCTGCAGGAACAGTTTCAACAGCAACTGGCCGAGACACTCACCGCCGCCGGTCTGTCCAGCGAGGATGATCTCACCACACTGCTGGACCATTGGACTCGACGGCAACAACTCGAACGGAGCCTCGCAGAGTGCGATCTTCAGCTGCAGCAATTGGTCACGAATTTCGGCGAACTGGAAGATCTCAACGAGTCCGACCTGGCCGCGCAGGCAACCGAGGTGAAGCGTGAAATCGAGCAGAGCGAACAACGGTTTCAGCAGAACCTGCAACGCGCCGGAGCACTAAGCAAGCAGTTGGAGGACTGGTCGACTTCCTCACAAGTCGAGACCTTGGCCGACCGACTGCAGTCTCTACGATCTGAGTTTACACAGGGAGTGGAACGCTGGGCTCCGCTGGCTCTGGCCGACGCAATGCTGCAACGAGCACTCCAGCGTTTTGAGCAGCTGCATCGGCCGCATCTGCTCGAAGATGTCGGCAAATGGCTCCAGCAGTTGACCGCTGGTCGCTATCGCGAGTTGCAGACCTCGCTCGATGACCCTGGTGTAATTCGCGTTGTGGATGAACAGGGACAGACGCGGACGCCGGATCAATTGAGCACAGGAACCAGGGAGCAGCTGTTCCTGGCCATCAGACTGGCATACGTCGTCGGCTATGCCCGCGAGCACGATCCTTTGCCGCTGGTACTCGACGATGTGTTAGTGAACTTTGATGATGAACGCGCCAGGGAAACGCTCAAGGCGCTGCAGCAATTGGCCCAATCGCATCAGGTGCTGTTACTGACCTGCCATCAGCGAACGGTCGCGCTGGGGCAGGAACTGGGATTGCCTGAGAGTGTCCCCCTGGGACATGAGGCGGAGCAACACCTGCAATCGGATGCTGCGAACAAATCCACTGGCAAGATCGATGGGCGACGTAAACGCACACGATCAACCTCCAGCGGTGCCAGTCCGGCACTCTTTGCACTCGAACCGGGGGCAACGACATCGGAACCGGACTGAATGCGCGGTCAGGGAGGCAATTCGGCGGCAATCTTGCCGGAACAGCGGGCGAACACCGTTGATTGCCCCTAGCGGTGTGCCATAATCCGTCGTTGTCGCTGGTCGCCAGCCGCGAGTGGCGGCAGATGCATCCCGATGGCTCAGCGATGAACGGCCCGAGTACCGTCCCAGGCCTGACCGGAAGCAACCCACTTACAATGATCCAGGGCCGCAGATGCAGGCGGCACGAATCCAGGATGGGAACCGGATCAAACGTTTCGATCCCTTCAGGTCCAGTTTATGTCCATCCCCAAGGTTGCCATTATTGGCCGACCCAATGTCGGCAAGAGTTCCATCCTCAACTGGCTGGCGGGGAAGTTCGTGTCCGTCGTTGATCCCACGGCCGGTGTCACGCGGGATCGAGTGACCTACCTGATGCAGTCTCAGGATCGATACTTTGAACTGATCGACACCGGTGGGATCGGCATTGTCGACTCCGATGACCTCTCCGAGGATGTCGAACGCCAGATCCAGCACGCTCTGGATGAAGCGCAGGCAATCCTGTTCGTGGTTGATGGCAGCACCGTACCGACGGCACTGGACCGCGATGTCGCGCAGCGCCTGCGAAGGATCGACATTCCCAAACTGCTCGTGGTCAACAAGTCGGACTCGCCCAAGACCGATCTGGAAGTGCATGAGTACTACGCCTTGTCTGATGCCGCGATTCTGCAGACGAGCGTGAAGGCAAATCGGGGGAAGGACGATCTGCTGGAGGCGGTCGTCGAACTGCTGCCACCGCCGGATGAGACCGAGTCGACCTCAGGCGCGCTGCTGGCGACGGAACCGGAACTCAAGCTGGCGATTGTGGGACGCCGAAACGTTGGCAAGAGCACCTTCATTAATGCGCTCGCCGAGACCGAACGCATGATCGTCAGTGAAGTCGCCGGCACAACCCGCGACAGCGTCGACATTCGTTTCGAGCTCGATGGCAAGTCATTCGTTGCGATCGACACGCCGGGAGTCCGCAAACGCAAGAGCCTCGCCAACGACATCGAGTTCTATGGCCTCGTCAGGGCGCAAAAGAGTGTGCGTCGCGCGAATGTCGTCTTCATGTTCTTCGATGCTTCGGTGCCGATTTCTCGTGTCGACAAGAAACTGGTCGACGAAATTCAAAAGCAGAGCAAGGCGTGCGTGTTTGTCGTCAACAAGTGGGACATCGCTATTGAGCGTGGTATGACGAACGAGAAATGGGCCGACTATCTGTTCACGGAGTTTGCCTCACTGCGGCATGTGCCAGTGGCGTTCATCACGGCCAAGGAAGAACGAAACGTCAAGCAGTTGATCAATCTCGCGCAGTCCATTTATAAGCAGTCGCGTGAACGGGTCGGGACAGGGCCGCTCAATCGACTGCTGCAACTGGCGATGCAGGAGAACCCTCCCAAAGGAAAACGCAGCCGCAAGGCGCGGGCGTACTTCGCGACCCAAGTGGCGACCGAGCCGCCGACAATCGTCGTGAAGTGCAACGATCCCGATTTGTTTGACCCGGCCTGGAAACGGTACTTGCTCGGCATCTTTCGCGACGAACTCCCGTTCCGCGAAGTCCCGATTCGATTGTACTTTCGCGGGAAAGGTGAGCGGACCGAGGGGGATGAATAGTGTGCTTTGCGTGCTCTGGTCTTGTCGGCGGTTAAATCCGAAGCACGAAATCCGAAACAAGTCAGAAACCAGAAGGGCCAAGAGGGACGCGGCACTTGAACGAGCGGGCAGACATCACAGTTGCCGTTTTGGGCATTTTGATTTCGAATTTGTTTGGGATTTCGTGCTTCGCGTTTCGAGTTTAGTTTGGACCGATCACTCCACTCATCCTTCCCCGTACTTTTCCAAGCCGATGTCTCTGTTCCGCCCCAATGTTGATCGACTCGCCGCGTATGTCCCCGGTGAACAGCCGCAGGAGTCCGGTTGGGTTAAGCTGAATACCAACGAGAATCCCTATCCTCC